>CBDUSK010000031.1:0-10405 GCA_965369915.1 uncultured Phycisphaerae bacterium | reverse complement strand
TTCCTTAAGATACTCCGTGATATATTCGAAAGCCCGCTCGTACTGACCCGCCTCAACTAAAATCAGACTTTTTTGATAAGCCTCCGATTTCGACACTTTCTTCAACTCCGGTTCTCTTAAGTCCTCTGTCACCCGCCGCAAAAATTCAAAATTCAACCCGTTACTGTAAGAAGTCTACCAACGACATGGAAAACAGCTTAGCCGCGACGGAAAGTGACATCTCATAAAGGATTCCATGCTGAGCAAGTTCCACTGCTACCTGTGCAATGTCTGCATCCTGCAACTGACTGATCTCGCTTTCCGCATTAAATTTTATCTCCTTGAGACTGTCACTTAGCGTAGTAAGGGTCCCGATCTGTCCTCCTATAGTGGGAAATGTCTTGGATATATTGGTCTGCACCGTTGTCATCGAACCAAGAGTCGCATTGAGCATCGAATTCCATTCCGACGATGGCATCGTATCCTCGTTATTTAGCATATCTCGGGCATTGATAAGTACATTGAATATATCATAAGTCCCGGGTACACGTATGTATTCGGTTCCTCCGGAGGTTATCCCTGACGTATCAACGTATAATACTTCCCCTGTATCCGCATTGGTCAATGCCACATCTCCCGAAGCTGCAGTAACATCCACCGTGCTGGTCCCGCCGTCTATCGATAGCCTGAAAGTTCCCCCTCCGAGATCGGTCACCGTCAGTGTTATATCACCACGTACTGTTTGTGTACCGCTACCGACAGTCAACCCGGTACGGGTATTGCCGCTGTCATCGGCACTCATAAATACAGGTCCCTGTCTATCATCTGACTTAAACAGATTATCTCCGATCAAAACCGCAGAAAACTCAACCCCGGGAGCAATCTCCACCTTACGGTCATCCGTACTGCCCTGGTAAGTTACCATTGTGATCTTGCCCGAAGAATCACGTGTAACCGCATAGGGAACAGTATCGCTGTCGGCCCCGCCGAACAGGCTATGTCTCGACTCACTCCAGTTTACCTGTACCAGGATGTCCTCCAGTAGTCCATCTATCTCCTTAGCCAATATAGCTGGATCCGAAGTACCTGATGCTGCTGTGACAGCCACTTTTGCATCCGCCAGCATACCTGTAATATTCTGACAAGCTATCGAGGCCGTCGTAAGTCGCGGGATCAGCTTTATATCCATTGTATCTATATAATGTTCTATCGAGCGAACATCGTCACGAAGTCCAAGTATCTGATAAGCCTGCTGGGAGTCATCGGAAGGCCTGTTGATTTCCTGCCCGGTCGATGCCTGTTCCTGAAGTTTGGAAAGTGCCAGTGAATGGTTCGATATCGCCCAACTGGCACTGTTAAAAATCGATTCCAGAGAATAACTCATAATCGTCCCTAATAAACTTTAATACAGACCTAAATCGCAATTTCCATTATCTCGGCCATTGTCTGCGAAATAACATTGATGTATTTTGCCATCGCCTGGAACATACGCTCATAAGTCAGCATTTTCATTGCTTCGGTGTTCATATCGACTCCGCTGGATTTGTTTCGCTGCTGACTAAGGTTATTCCAGACAATTTGAGAACTTTCCTCTTTCAGTTTCGTCCCTTCGATCTGACTGCCGATACTGGTAGTGATCTGTATATAATATTCCTTCGGTGTTAGCCCTCCCAAACCACTTACTGCTGTATCACCAAGTTTTCCCATTGCTAAAACATTTTCGTTATCAACCATACTTTCGGTTCTGGAAACCGCTATATGACCGATCCCATCGGTTAAATTGCTCACATAGTCCGTAAGATCCATCGTTGCCGCCGTTGTGCCGGAGAAAAAAGTGTTCAGTCCTGCCGCTGCCAGAAATCCCGATGTATCCGAATCCGTCGATGGTGTTACCGGGATAAAATCAAATGTACAGTTAGGATCTCCCGCATCGGTGGCAGTTATCTGCAGCCTGTTGGCAGTAACAGTAGCATCCAGGCCCGATATCGCATCAAAATCCGCGGCGATAGTCGTAAGCGTATCCGTGCTATTTACAGTAATATTATGCGTTGTAACCGAACTGTCAGCGTGCGTAACTCTGACCTGGATCACACCTCCGTCTGTCACCGGCGGGACAAAATCACTCACATTTGTACTCGTCATGGTCTTTCCGGTCAGGGTGGTAAATGAACCTTCTGAACCGACTCCCTGAACATGAAGATTGTTCATCTCGGAAATGACCGTAAGGGCCAAGGTATCGAGATCATCAGCAACTGTCTTCAAAATATCGTTTCTCAAACTGAAAAGTCCGCCAAGCTCCCCACCGCTAATATCTGTTCGCGGAAAGATCGAATCCTTGGGGGCCAAAGCAAAATCATAATTATCGCCGTTCTGCAAAAGCTGCAATTCAAGTTCAGAGTACTGGGTTCCCGAGACTATCGGCATGTCAGCAACCATGACATTGACAACCCCAAAATCACCTTCCTGAGTAGTCACTCCGACCAGACGTTTAATTCTCGTAATAAGCAGGTCACGCTGATCGACCACATTGCTTGCCTCGTCACCTTGTACCGCAGCATCGTAAATCTTTTGATTCAACTGGGCGACCTGCTGGGCAAGGGAATTAATATCATCAACCACGCTCAAAGCTTCCGAATACAGACCGCTTTCCATGTTAGACAATTCCGTACCCAGACTCTGAAATCTGTATACCATTGACTTGGCAGCATTTATTACTCCATACTGAAGATTCGTATCCGTCGGTTCTACAGAAAGGTCTCGCAATGCATTATAAAATTTACTCATCACGGAGATAAGCCCGGATTCATCCGTTGACAAATCTCCGAATGCTGTTTCCATCATCGATAAAGTCTCAAGCTCCTTGCCATATTGCTTTATCGCCGACTCCTGGACCCCGATCGTTTTTTCCAGAACTGTGTCATACCGCCGCAAAATACTTCCAAAATCAACACCCTGCCCGATGAAAAGGCCGTTTATATATATATCGTCCTTGGTATTGAAAACTACGTCCTGACGGTGGTATCCTTCTGTGGAAGCATTCGCGATATTATTTCCAACAACTTCGAGAGCTTGCCTGGCTGCGTCAAGCCCCGATATACCTATATCCAATCCGGACATCTAAACTACTCCGTTGTTTATCTCTACAATTTGAAATTAACTATCCCTTTTCGCATCTCCCACGATGCATCTCCGCGTGCATTATATGTCACTGACTCCCCGCCGTTGCTGAAAATACTCCTCAGCAGCATCTTGTTAAGTCTTGTGCACTCTTTAAGAAGCATGCTCGTACAGGTATGCTCAATCCGAAGTTTCTCAATCAAAACTTTAAGTTCCCGCTGTTTTTCAGCGACCATCATGGCTTTTTCTTCAGACAAACACCTCCGAAGACGTGTCAGATTCATCTCGCCTACGCTGCACCCAATGATCTCCGCCAGTTCCTTACGGATCGTGTGCCGTGTTATCTCGGTCTGGCTGTAACCCGTATCATCTTGTCTCACCGTATCGAGCAATGCTTTGATATCTTCCTGATCCCTCTTGATAACCGATGCCCGTAAGCGGTTCAGCCGCCCAAGTGTCAGCTTTATATGCTCTGCATCTTCATCCAGGATTTTTAACAGATCATCGATAAGCTCATCTAATCTTATATTTAAAGTTATCATACACTCGCATCCAAATTCTGTTGGTTAACCTGTTCTTCACTATTCTTAGGCATGTCCTCATACACCTTTTCCCAAAGCCCAAAGCCACCCTTATCCGCCACCGCCTGGGCCATGAAAGACCAGTACATGCTTTTGATCTGCTCAGAAGAAGAATCTTCAAGATCCGATTTAGGAATCGTATCTTTCATCTTTTCAAGCAGCTGGTGAATAAAGATCGATTCAAAATCTTTTGCAACCTTCTTTTTCTTCTCATCCTCAAAATCAATTTCAGACTGGCCTATCTGCTGAGCCCTTTTGCCCAGACCCTCTGCATCCATCCCCAACACAGCTTCACCAGATAACAGTTCGCCAATATTCATAAAACGTCCCTACATCATCTCGATTTTTGCCTGAAGAGCGCCTGCCACCTTGAGGGCATTGAATATTGCAATCAGATCTCTCGGCGTTGCGCCTATCGCATTAAGAGCATTCGCAAGTTCGGTAACCGTAACCACATGCGGCACCGGAATAAGGTATCCTTCCTCTTCTTCAACCGATATCGTCGTTTCATCAATCACCTGGGTCGTCGCTCCTTCCGTAAACGGCGTCGTCGGTTGCGAAACCAGCTCCTGTTCTTTGATCTTGATGACCAGACTGCCCTGGGCAACTGCGGTTTCGGTAATAGCAACATTTCCGCCCACAACGATCGTGCCTGTCCGCTCATTTATCACCACTATTGCCGGCATATCTACCTTCACATTGAGCCGGGTGATTTCGTCAATAAAATGTACCTCGTCACCAAAACCGATCTCAGACGGGATCCGGATCTTTATAGTACCGGCATCCATTACAAAGGCACTGTGAGGGTAGACCGACTCGATGCCTTGGCCGATCCGCTGAGCCGTAGTGAAATCATTGTTCCTCAGATTCAGTGTAACATATCTGTGACCACCGATTTCGTCGATAAATGTCGAGAGTTCCTCTCGCTCGACATAGGCCCCGCCGGATATCCGTCCCACTGTCGGATGGTTTTTGGCGACCTTGCTGCCCGTCTTGCCCTCGACCGTCCAGGAAGATGTTGAGATCGATGCGGTCCGGGCCAGTGCATACACTTCTCCGTTAAGCCCCTTTAATTCCGTGGCCAGCAGCATTCCGCCCTGAAGACTCTTGGCATCTCCTATGGTCGAAATATCAATATCGATCCGTGAGCCGAGGCGATCCCAGGGACCAAGTTCTGCTGTTACCATCACTATAGCGACACTGCCCGTCCCCAGGTCGGACGGAGAAAATGTCATGTCTCCATTCCGCCTGAGCAAACTTGCCAGCATCTGTTGGCTCGGCATTGCACCGTCGCCGGTGCCGTTAAGGCCTATTACAAGCCCCGTGCCCATAAGGGGGTTGCCGCGAATGCCCTGTATATCCACGATGTCCTTGATGCGTGCCCCTTCTGCGGCACTCAAAGCAATCGTCAAAAACAGAACAAATAATTGAAAACGCGATTTCATAATCTGGGTTCCATAATCCTCAGCTAAATGATGAACTTCTCCTTACAACGGCCACAAAATATCAAGTATCTTAGCCAGCCATCCCGGATTGTTATAATTTTGCGTAACTCCCTTATTGATCGTAACCAGTTTGAATTGTGCGACCTGCTCACTTCGGATTGTATTATCAAATGCAATATCTCTGGGACGCACGATCCCGCTGACCTGTACTGTCTGTATATCACCGCCTACATCCCGAAGGCGTGTCCCGATCACAACAAGGTTGCCGTTTGGATGAATATCCTCTACCACTACTGTAATCTTGTCCTCAAAGGTTCGTTTATCCTTATAATCCGATGTGCCTTCCAAAGACTTTTCCGAGCTTGCAGTCAGTTTGAAATTTGGCAGAGCCGGAAGTAAGCCATTAATAATATCTGTGGAATCAATTATCTGATTATTATCATCGAATGTCAGATCTCGGCTCGTCTTCTTCTCCAGGTCCCTTTCGACCTTGCTATCGATTTTGCTGTCTTCATTGATGACTATGGTCAGAATATCTCCGATCTGGTTGGCTTTGTCATCGGAATAGATCGATTTACTGTTCGGACCACGCTTTGCCCAGATCGACCCGGCATTACACCAACTCGCAAACAAATGTACAAAAGCCAAAAGCATTATTAATACGATTTTTCTGTTCATGATAGACCTTTTTCAATAAACAGGAACTACTATTCCATTCGGTTTGACTTGCGCGACAATCTGCCTTGCATTACGATTCATTCCCATCCTCACCTTGATATATTCTCCGACTTTTCCGTCCGAAAGCGCTTCTCCCAAAGAAGAAACGGTAAGTCCCGGCGTTTCGATCTTCACGACCACCATTTGCTTACGCTTGATAATAACAGTCGGCTCGACAGGACCAACAGTGTTTATGTGTACTATATCACCCTTCCTGATGTTGCGTTTTGCAACCAGCCCGTAAGGCGCAGACCAGTCTGACGATTCAGGTAAACTCATCTCTTCCGTTATGATCTTAACATTGTCGGAACTGATCATAATACCAACTCGAATATCGACCAGCGCCACTGCTTTGCGACATTTGTATTTCAGATTAAACGCTACTTCGTATCCGCCGATCTCCGTGCCTTCCTGCATAACGCTTACCCACACCTTGGCCTTACTTTTCGTACTATATCTGTTCATTTTCGGCACAAGTTTCACTTCTCCAGTGCCCTTGGGCAAAATCCAGTCTTTCTGCTTCCCGACAAGATTGATCTGAACTACCGAGGCAGTATCGATCTGAGTCATCAGAAATGATCGTGCAACTTCTGAAAATCTTTCGCCGGAAATGATTTCTTCGTCTCTTCTGACCTTTACTTTCTCAACACCTGTAAATACAACCTCATGAGAGTTGATACCCGCTGAGGCCAGTCTGCTCAAAATCGTCACCCGGTCTATTGTGATCTGCTGTCCCGTAACGACAAATTTGCCCAGCCCTATACTACCAGCCTTGGAAACCAGAGCCTTATCACCACGAATTATTCCAACCGAAGCCAATTCTATGAAGTCATCATTGACCTGGACCTCACGGGGCAGATATATCCGCAATCCTTTCCCGTTAGACTCAAGTGAACGCGGATCAGACAATTCAACGTCAATATCAACGACTTCTCCACCACAACAATATGGAATCGCCCAGATCAACAACACAAATAAAAAAACGATACTTATTTTTAACTTCATAACAACACCTTAGAAGATCAGCCCATTCAGTTTTCGAAGCATCCTATCACCTACCTTTATGATGCGGGAATTGATCTCATAACCACGTTGGGCAGTGATAAGGTTGACCAGTTCGTTGACCATCTCTACATTTGATTTTTCCAGGAACTTCGAGAGAATACTGCCGTAACCCGCGTCTCCTGCTGTACCCGCAGTAGCCGTACCGCTGGCTTCAGTTTCCATGAACAGATTGCCGCCTTCAGCACTCAGACCTGCATTGTTAGGAAAACGGTACAAATCTAATATCCCGACAACCGTTGAGCCCGATGGTGTCTGGACACTGATAGTACCATCTGCTCCAATATCAATGCTTGTGGCCTCAGTTGGGATGGTTACCGAAGGGCTGATAGCATAACCGCTGGCATTGACCAGCTGCCCATCGGCATCCATCTGGATAGAACCGTCTCGTGTATAACGCGTATCCCCATTGGGTAAAGTCACTTCTAAGAATCCGTCACCCTGAATAGCAATATCCAGGGCCCTGCCCGTATTCTGAAGCTCACCAACACCAAAGACCTTATTCGTTGACGCCATCCGCACCCCGCTTCCTATTTCCAGCCCGCTCGGTGCGGTCACGCCGGATGCTATTTCACGACCCGCCTCGCGTATCTTCAGGTAAAGCAGGTCCTGGAAATTAATCTGGGAACGCTTATATCCGTTGGTATTGATGTTAGCCAGATTGTTCGCTATCGAATCGACCATAGTCTGCTGCGCCGCCATACCCGTAGCAGCAGTCGAAAACGCTTTAAGCATAATATCTCTCCTTGCGCTAATTAACTTTTTGCAACGTCGATCATTGCCTTGGCATTTTCATGACGTTTTTTCAAAAGGCCCATATTCATTTCATAAAGTCTTGACACGGCAATCAAGTTGACTAACTCTTCCATTCGTTGAACGTTCGAATTCTCCCTGTAACCCTGCCTTATCATCGCATTTTCAGCATCCCCCGGTTCTACCCCTTCAGGAGCCATGAAGCAGTTCTTCCCGGTTGGGATAAGTTCCTGCTCATTCTCCTTAAAATCAACTATTTTCAACTTCCCCAGCAATGTTCCATCAGCACTTATTTCTCCATCCTCTGCAATATTTATCTGAAGTTCACTAACACCTCCGGGTATGACGATCGGCCCATCAGTACCGGCAACGATACGTCCATCAAGGTCGACCAGTTGCCCGTTCGAATTTATCTGGAATATACCGTTGCGTGTATAAAGAGGGCCGTCCGGTGTTTCCACTTCAAAGAAACCTTTGCCATTGATGCACGTATCGAGCGGACGTGATGTCCCAAGCAGGGTACCAGGTGAAAAATCCAGTGCTTCATTGACCCTGATTGCTCCGCTGATCGGTGATTGTTCCGGCCCGCTGGACATCTGCCCTTTAAGTTCTAGGCTGAATGAATTTACTTTCCGCTTGAAACCTGTTGTGTTGATATTTGCCAGATTATGTGCAATATTAGAATACTCTCTCATTAGGGCGCTGATGCTTGAACCGATTTGGCCGGTCGAATTAACCATTTAAATGCCCTCCCGCAAATACCGATGCTTTTTCCTGTTCCGGCAGTAAGTCCTTGACCGCATAACCCATAGCAGCATTATTTGTTGCCCGAACCAGCTCATCCACTTCAAAATCACGAAGACCAACCAGTTCCACTCCCAGCGAAAAGCCGGTTCCACTGTTTCTATACCCGCGAACTACGCCGATATCTTCTACAACCCTGCCCTTTTCAAGCTCGAAGATCAGCAAAACCCTCTCGCCATCTTCCACATCTAACTCGGACTCCACCCGAAGCCCGGGTCCGGAAAGCTCTGTTACTTTCGCCTGAATAAACTCTGGTGCCGCCGGAACTTCCTCACCACCGTTTCTGGTCATTGGAAAATGCGCGATCAGTGCCGGCTTGTTAACCGAAACACGCAAAAATCTGCGCCGGTTAATAAACCTGACATTATCAGAATGGCTTAGTATCAGACTGTCATCATCACAGGCAATGGTCAACGCATCGAATTCCCATATCGACGCACCAAAATTATAATGTACATTCCAAATCTGTCCCGGTGTGCTCTCGAGCCGTACCTGTGGACTTACAACAAATTCAAAATCACCATTTCGTATCACAGTCGCATCAATCCGCATATCCTGCGGGGTGTTCGAAAGAATTATTGATACTTTTTTGCCCACCGGTATCTGTTTACTGCTTAACCATTTGCTGCTATCACTTCTGACACCATATGGATAGTGTCTCTTCTTGAAGCCTAATTTCTCCTTGATGCAGTTGATCATCTTAGCCAACTGTCTTCTCTCTTCAATACTTCGCCTGGATGAAAATTCCATACGCATCAATTTGGTAGCGCCGCGATTAAACGCCGGCAACATCGTAAAAACCGAATCAACACTTTTTAAACCCGCCATACCCGCTATCACAATAAGCAACTTACGCTCCTGCTCTGTAAGTCCACGACGATCGGAGAAGGTATAAAACTTCTCCTCTGACTGTTGTTTCTCTTTGTCTAATCGGTAACGACGAACCACCAAAAGCAGAATAGTCAGGACAAAAACAACCGATGCTCCGAACAGGATAAACCATTTGTTCGTTAAAAGTGACTCATTGCCCTGAAGCTGACGTATCGCATAGTACCGCTGGGAAGGCGTAAGCACCGCTAACAACACATGGTTAATGTTCGATAAAATGTTTATCATTATCAGATTATCCTGTTCCTTACCTGATCAGATTGGTAAGTTCCCGCAGCATATCATTGGCGACCCTGATGGTCCTTGCGTTCGACTGATAACCATTTTGAGCCTGCATCAAGTTTACAAACTCGGTCGCCACATCGACATTCGATTTTTCCAGGCTTTTGCTTGTCAGCGAACCGGCACCCCCCGTAGCCGCCAGTGTTTCATTAGCAACTCCGGAGTTGTCTGAAGGAAGATAGTAGCTGTTCGCTACTGCTTCAAGACCTCCGGCGTTCTGGAATGTAGCCATTTGCAGGGCGGCAAGATTTGCCTTAATGCCATTGGTAAATGTGCCGACGAGCATGCCCCCGCTGTTGATTGAAACACCGGACAGGTCTCCTGGCGCGTAACCGTCCTGACTCGACACAGCCGCAGTGGACTGTGTACCTGCGAACTGGGTCAAACCCGTAAACGCCCCGGCTGTTCCTAAATCGACAGCAATACTCTGCGTCGTATCGGCAACAAACTGAACTCCGAAGGTCAGGCTTTCAGAACCGCTCGCCAAACCGCTGTAAGAACCGTCCGTATTGAATTCGATCCCTGATATACGCCGGTTAAAAGTACCTGCGGGATCACCAATGTCATAACTCGTCCAATCGCCCGATAGTTCGCCGGATATCGCCGGCATTACAAGGTCCCAGGTATCGGTCACATTGGTCTTAACGAACTTACCCGTAATGTTATGTTGAGTTCCATATGTGTCATAGATCGTGGCGCTAAAGGTTTTGATATCGTCTCCGCCGACCTGGGTCGTATCAAAAAACGTCGGAAGTCCCGGCATTGTCTCGGTACTTG
>CBDUSK010000030.1:0-10701 GCA_965369915.1 uncultured Phycisphaerae bacterium | reverse complement strand
TTATCGTCGCAGCGAATAAAAGGGCGGCCATTACTGATACGGTAACGTTATTGGCGCCGATACTGATGGCCGTACTGCTGGTACAGATACTCGACTCGCCGGGAAAAATAAGACTGTTACTTATCATCACCGTTGCACTGGGAGCGGCAAGCACTTACCATTGCATCGACCAGATCAGGACCGGCAACCAGGACCTGATAGAAAGCTACGAAGAAAACCCGTCTGTGCAGTTGAAGATACTCGGGATCAGGGAAAATACATTCGAACATTTTCTTTTCGAGCACCGGCTTTATTCCAGGGACATCCGCGGTTTTTTGATGACGAGCAACTCGACGGGCTCTTTTTTGGTACTATCTGCCTTTGCGGGAGTCGGGCTGTTTATCGAAATGTTAAAAAATCGCAGGAACAGCTCTTCGCTTATTCCGCTTATATGCTGCGCCCTGGTCACGGTTTTCGTAATAGCGGGACTGTTGCTTACCCGGAGCAAAGGCGCGATCGGGGCAGCGGCCCTGGGCGCTGTCATGCTGGCGTGCTGTTTGGGTTTCGGCAAACAGCTTTATCGCAGGCGTTTGGTTATACTTGTTTTGCTTATACTTTCGGTCTCCGCGGCAGCGGCGTTTGTGACCTGGTACGGCGTTTCCCACGGTCGACTGCCCGGCGGCAATTCGATGTTGGTCAGATGGCAGTACTGGCAAGGCGCCGCAAGGATGTATGCGGACAAGCCCTTAACCGGCGTAGGCGGGGGGAATTTTGCCGGCTATTATACACATTATAAGCCGGACTCTGCCCTGGAAACGGTAAGGGACCCGCACAATTTTATCCTGAGCCTGCTTGCCCAGTACGGACCGCTTGGCCTTATCGGTTTCCTGGCGGCATTATTGGTTCCGCTTTACAAAACTGTCTTTTCGAGACCTGAGCCGAACCTGCAGAACTTTCAAGCCGCCCCTGACGACAAGCCCTTGGTCGGGGTTTCGCTGGTCTTTATTCTCGTAACCCTGTTTTTGTTCAGGCCCATGTTAATGGCAGATGAATTGGGCGATGACCCGGCAGTTGTTTTTTGGGTGATACTGATATTGTATGTGGTGCCGGTTTGCGCCTTTATCGTGGCGTTCCGGTTTTTATGGTCGAGTCAGAAAAAAATGTTCGAACAGACCCAGGCCCTTAGCCCAGTGGTACAGGCGTCGGTCTTTTGCGGAATTGTCGCGGTTTTAATAGCGAACCTGATAGACTTTGCTATCTTCGAGCCGGCGGTGTCGACCATGCTTTGGATGATGCTCGCAAGCTTGATCAGTATTGATCGTCAGGCAAAAAAAAGAAAAACCATTGTGCTTATACCGCCCATGACGGCTAAGATAGCAGCTGCGGCGGTTTGTGCGGCGATCGTGATCGTATATTTTAATTACGCGTTGGTTCCGCCGATCAAGGCAGGCGCCAAACTCCGGCGGGCGGGACGTGATTTAACATCTGTACACTGGCTTTTAGCCCGGGCGGGCGTTGACGATCCCCTGGACCCCAGGCCGTTACATATGAACGGAAAGGCGTACCTGCAGCATTATGACGATACCGGTAAAGTTCAACCCGAACTGCTTAAAGAAGCGCACAGTTGTTTTGCCGGCGCCAGTGTCCGTAACGAAGCTGACTATAAAAATTTCGCCAAACTGACCACGGTCTATGATCTGCTGGCGGAAACTTCGGGCGATACCAGGCATCCGGACTGGACCCGGAAAGCGTTTGAGGCCGCACAGCATGCGGTCGCGCGGTATCCTGGTTCAGGTAAACTTCATCTGGAGTTGGGAAAAACAGCCGAAAAGCTCGGCGAAACCGAGATGGCACTTCTTGAATATGATCGAGCGGTCGAGATCGAGCAAAGCTATCAAAAACAATTTCTCCAAATGTACCCCGATTGGAAAATGGTCAGCAGGCTCGGCTGGGAAAACCTGCAGTTCGCAAAAGAAAGGATCGAACTTTTAAGCGAATAGATCGTCAGTTTTCTATTTGCTTAAGTATATCGTCCGGGATATCGAAGTTTGCATAGACCTCCTGGATATCGTCGTGGTCCTCGAAATCTTCCATTAAAGCGAGGATCTTCTTAGCCGTTGCGATGCTGTTTATCGCAACGGTGCTCTGCGGGACCATCGATATTTCCGCGACTTCGGTGGGTATCTCCTTTTCCTCGAGCGTCTTTTTAAGTTCGTCATAGGCGTTCGGGTCACATGTCAGTTCGTAGACCTCGCCGGTATTGTTCATATCGTCAGCACCTGCCGAAAGCGCGATCTCCATGAGCGTATCTTCATCGACCGCCTCGGTCTTTACGGTGATAAGTCCTTTTTTGCTGAACATCCAGTTAACACAGCCGCTGGCCCCGAGTGAACCGCCGCGCTTTTCGAATATCTTCTTGATCTCAGGTCCTGTCCGGTTTCGGTTATCGGTCAGGCCGTCTAACATTATGGCTATCCCGCCGGGCGCATAGCCTTCGTAAAGCACCTCTTCGTAGTTGACCGCTCCAAGTTCACCAGTGCCTTTTTTGATGGCCTTTTCGATAGTGTCCTTAGGCATGTTGGCGGACTTGCCTTTGTCGATGGCGTATCTTAACGCGAGATTCTGAGACGGATCGCCTCCACCCGCTTTAGCGGAGACGATTATCATCTTCGCGATCTTGCTCCATATCTTGCCGCGCTTGGCGTCGTTTGCCGCTTTTTTATGTTTTATTCCTGCCCAGTGTGAATGCCCAGACATATATGCATCCTCTTGAAATTAATGCCTCGAACTGTTAATGGATCACCTTGTTCAGCGGATAGGTAAATATTCCTGACGCTCCGGCGCGTTTTAATTCCGGTATAAGCTCCCGCTCCACGCGGCCTTCGACGATGATCTCGATGGCTGCGAAATCAGCATCGGCCAGCTTTGAAACAGTCGGGCTCTTTTCCGCCGGCAGTATTTTCAGTATCTTCTCAATATCTTTTGTCTTGACGTTCATCTTCATCCCAACGGTGGTCCTGGCATCGATCGCTGCGTTGAGCAGGATAGCGATGTTCTCGATTTTCTTGCGCTTGAAATCGTCCTTCCATGCCTCGTTGTTCGCGATGAACCTTGTGGTAGAGGTCATTATCGTGTCGATGACCTTAAGGTTATTCGCCAGTAGCGATGAGCCGGTTTCTGTAAGTTCGACGATACCGTCGACCAGTCTGGCTTTTACCTCGGTAGCGCCCCAACTGAACTCGACCTTGACGTCGATTTTCTTCTCATCGAAATATTTTTTTGTGGCGTTGACCAGTTCGGTGGCGATGATCCCGCCCTTTAGGTCCTCGGGTTTGGTCACATCCGATTCGTTGGGAACGGCCAGTACCCAGCGGGCAGGCTTGGACGTAGTCTTGCTGTAAAGAAGCTCGCAGACCTCGTGAACGTCCGAACCGTTTTCCTTGATCCAGTCGTACCCCGTAAAGCCGGCGTCCAGAACGCCGTCTTCTACATATCGGCTCATCTCCTGGGCACGAAGAAGGGTCAACTGTATCTGGTCGTCATCGATTCGCGGAAAATAACTTCTTTCATAACCCGAGACGTTAAAGCCCGCCTTTGCAAAAAGATCGAAAGTGGCCTTTTGCAAACTTCCCTTGGGGATACCCAGTTTCAGTACTTTCTTTGACAAGGTTTTTTCCTTTCTTATTTATTTTTAACCTTAGCGGTTTTTTTGCTTTTCTTTTTTACGGCTTTCTTTGTTTTACTCGTTTTTTTAGAGGCAGGTTGAGTCTTGGCAGGTTTAGGTTTATTTTTTCTGCCCTTGTCACTTTGCTCACGCATGAGTGTATAGAACTCATACGCGTTGGCAGATGAGATCCGTCTTTCCAGAAAACCTTCTATGTCGTCGTCTGATGCGTCAGGATGGACCAATTCGCCGTCTTTTAAATACTCGATCATCTCCTTCGTCAGCGGTATCGCATGGCCGCCCAGAGACGTCAGAAAACAATAACAGATGACAAATCTACTTAGTATGCCGAGTTCTTCGAGGCCCTTCCTTGCCTGTCTTTTGCCGATCTCTTTAAGCTCCTTAAGATTGACTGTATCATATTTTATGAAGATCGCGCCGAGAAACTCAGTCAGCTTTGAAGCGATTTTTTTGCTGTTACCGTTTGCGATATTTATGACATCGTGGATCTCCTCAGCTCTGGATACGCGCAAGTCATTCGAGTCTACGAAGTGAGCTTCCATCTTTTTAAAGACGGATTTAGCTGCCGATTTACGCATATTCTCGCTGACTATGGCGTATACTATCGCCTTTGCCGGGTCGTCAAACACCCTCTTTTTGACCTTGACGTGCTTTTTTTTCAACGACCGATACAGCTTGGCGATCTTTTTACCGTATTCTTTACTGTTCTTCATGACTTTTACACCGATTAAAAATTACTCTGAATCATTTTCCCCTTCCATGGACGCGTCTTTTTCCGTTAACTCTTTTGAGGCCGCTTCGATTATTCTCAAGGTCTCGAGCGTACTTTTAAGCTTTGCATCCTCATGAAATTGCAGATGCGGGCAGAACTTCGAAGTCATCTTATGCCCCAGCAGCGACTGTATATGCCTTGTCGCATGCTCGATAGCCGCGAACGTTTTACGCCGGGCACTATCATCCTTGGACATAATACTCAGGAACACGTCCGCCTTCTTAAGGTCCGGCGAGACATCGACCTCAGTAACGCTTACCAGGCCATCGATACGCGGGTCGCTCAGACGGTTGGCAATGGTATCACTTACCGACTCTTTTATGACCCGGGCAACTCTTTCCTGTCTTCTTGACGGCATGGCAGCTGCCTTATTATCTGTCAGTACTATTCACAATTTAAAGAGTTCTTGCGATCTCGACGATCTCGTAGGCCTCGAAAATATCGTCGATCTTTATGTCGTCATACCCTGCTATCTTGATCCCGCATTCCAGGCCGGCCTTGACCTCTTTAGCATCATCCTTGAAGTGTTTCAGGGACTCGATCGTACATTTATCTTTGATGACGATATTGTCGCGGATAAGCCTTATTTTTGAATTCCTGTTTATCATGCCGCTGTTGACGTAGCATCCGGCAATGGTGCCGACGCTGGAGACTTTGAACGTCTTTCTAACGATGACTCTGCCGAGTTGTTTTTCTTCGATTTCCGGATCAAGAAGTCCGGTCATTGCGTCCTTAAGGTCCTCAGTGATACGGTAGATTATGCTGTAGAGTCTTATGTCGACGCCCTTGGAATCGGCGATCCCATTAACATGCTCGTCGGTAACGACGTTAAAGCCGATGATTATCGCTCCGGAAGCTTCGGCAAGCACGACGTCACCTTCGGTGATCCCGCCCACCGCGGCGTGCAGGACCTTTATCTTCACTTCGTCCGTGCTGAGCTCGGAAAGATATTTTATCAGCACATCCACGGAGCCATGGACATCGGCCTTGATGATCAGGTTCAGTTCCTTGATGTTGCCGGCTTCGATCTGGCTGAACAGATTCTCAAGGGTGATCTGCGACCGCTGGACAAGCGATTTTTCTCTCGATATCATTTTGTTCTGCTCGGCCGCTTCTTTTGCCCGGTTAATATCGTTAACGCAGAAGAACTTATCGCCTGCCTGCGGGACATCGTTTAAGCCGGATATCTCGACAGGGGTAGAGCTTGGGGCCTTTTTTATATTTTTGCCTTGGCTGTTTTTTAGGGTCCGGACTCTTCCGAAGCCGTTGCCCGCAAATGCAATATCGCCTTTTTTAAGTACGCCTTCTTTGACCAACACGGTAGCGAGCACTCCCTGCGTCGTGGTCATTTTTGACTCGATGACCCAGCCTGTGGCAGAAAGTTTGCTGTCAGCCTTGAATTCCTTTAAGTCAGCGACGTAGTCAAGGTGCTCGATCAGGTCCTCGATCCCCTCACCGGTAACGGCGCTGGTCTTTACGATTTCCGTCTCGCCTCCCCATTCGGCGGGCGTAAGGCCGTGTTCAGCTAACTGACCGTATATGCGGTTCAGGTCGACACCGGGCAGGTCGATCTTATTCAGCGCCACGATTATATTGACCTCTGCGGCTAAGGCGTGATGGATAGCTTCGATCGTCTGAGGCATCACGCCGTCGTCCGCTGCAATTACGAGCACGACAATATCGGTCATGTTGGCGCCCCTTGCACGCATGGCCGTAAACGCTTCGTGCCCCGGAGTGTCGAGAAAAGTTACTTTCCTTCCCTTCCACTCGACCTGGTAGGCGCCGATATGCTGCGTGATCCCTCCCGCTTCACCGGTAGCGACGCTGCTCGAACGGATCCGGTCGAGCAGGCTGGTCTTGCCGTGGTCGACATGACCAAGCATGGTTACGACCGGAGGACGCTTCTCAAGATTTTTCCGTTCCCTCGCATTTAATTCTTCCTCTATCAGTTCCTGCAATAACTGCTTGTGATCGACGATCAGTTCTGTCCCGAAATCTATAGCGACAAGTTCGGCCGTGTCGGTAGCTATGGTGTGATTTGCCGTTGCCATTATGCCCTGCTGCATGAGCCTTTGGATGATATCTCCGGATTTTACCGCTAACACTGCCGAAAGGTCCTTGATCGTGATCGGTTCAGTAATATATGCTTTTTCCGGCCTCTCGATATGAACAGCTTCGCCCGCCCGCTTTGTTTCGATCCTTCTTGACGGTTTGGACCGGAGAGTTTCTCCTCTTGCCGCAGCCAGGCGAGCTTGTCTTTCTTCGACATCTTTGGATCTCATACGTCTTGAGAGTCTCGTCCTTTTTTCCTCTCCCGGTTCCTGGGGGCGGTCTTTGCGCCGTCCGCGAGTTCTGTCCTTGCCTTTTTTGGTTTTGATACCGATGACCTCTTCCATTTCCTGAGGAATTAACGGCTCGGAAATAGGCTCATCATATTTTGGTCTTGGTGGTCTGCCTCGCGCAGGAGCTGCTGGGCCGGGGCCTTTTCCAACTCGGCGGAGACGTTGTTCATGAGGCTCGATCTTCTCAACACGTATGACTTTCGGGCCTGTCAGCTTGGCCGGCTTGGGTTTTTCAAGCATTGGACCTGCGGGTACTATAGGCTTCGGTTTAGCCTTCGGTTTAGCCTTCGGTTTAGCCTTCGGTTTCTTAGCCTTTGCCTTTGCTTTTGCCTTTGCTTTTGGAGACGGTTTGGCCTCAGCTTCAGCCGGGGTAACTGCAGCAGATTCTTCTTTAACTGCTGCTTCAGCGACCTTTTTCTTGGCCTTTTTTTTCTTGCGTATCCGGACTTTTTTCAGATCGACCCTCTTGCTGGTCTCGATGGTTGTTGCATGATCACCTTCACTGAACCACTCATGGATCGTAGCGGCAAGACCCGCAGAGATCGTGGACATATGGTTCTTGATGTCAAGCCCTTCAGCCTGACACTTATCCACGATGGCTTTGCTTTTTACACCAAGCTCTTTGGCTAATATATGTACTCTTGTAACTGCTTTTGCCAAACTTCTCTCCGAACTGACCTTACAGGCCCCTGTTCAAGTTCCGAATTCTATTGTTCTGCGCCCTGTTTCTCCCCGAGTTCCTGTTCCATGATATCTTCTGCTTGTTTTTTGCTCCTCTCCGAAGCGATTATCTTGGCTTCTTCAGAAGCCGCTGCGATGATCTGTTTAGCTAATTCGGACTCCACACCCAGCTCTTCGACCAGAGGCGCTTCGCCGACTTCTTCCAGGTCCAGCACCGAGATGATCCCCAGTGCCAGCAGTTTATCCACAAAGGTATCGTCGATACCTTCGATATCTTTAAGGCCTTTGGCCAGACGATCGACACCGGTGTTGTATTCCTCCGGCGTCAGAATGTCTATGTCCCAGCCGGTCAGCCTTGCCGCCAGACGAACGTTCTGACCGTGCTTGCCGATGGCAAGACTTAACTGGTCCTCACCGACCACCACGGTTGCTCTTCCAAGCTCAAAACAGATGGCGATCTCGCTGACTTCCGCAGGTTTTAGAGAATTCGCTATAAGAACCTGAGAAGAGTCCGACCATCTTACGATATCTATTTTTTCGCCGCCGAGTTCGTCCACTATGCTTCTTATCCTGCTGCCTCTTACTCCTACACACGCTCCAACCGCATCGACTTTGTTGTCATTCGAAAATACCGCGATCTTTGTTCGGTATCCGGCTTCCCTGGCAAGTGATTTTATCTCTATGATGTTTTCGGCGATTTCCGGTACTTCCTGTTCGAAGAGCCTTTTGATCAGGTCAGGGTGTGTCCTTGAAAGTATTATCTTGACCTGGTTGGACGCTTCTCTCACATCGAGGATAAGACACCGGATCCGTTCACCGGGGTGGCTTGTTTCTCCGGTGATCTGTTCGGATTTCGGCAGGAATCCTTCGGTTCGGTTGTTAAGGTTTACAGTAAGCGAACCGCCCTCGTACCTGCCGGCAATACCGTTGATGATCTCTCCCTTTCGCTGAACAAACTCGGCGTAGATGCTGTCGCGCTCGTCGGCTTTTAATTTCTGGATCATAACCTGCTTGGCTGTCTGTGCAGGGATCCTGCCGAGCCGACGGATATCGATCTGTTCGCCGTCCTTGTAAGCGCTGATCTCTCCGCTGCTTCGGTCGATCGAGACCTCGATCTCGCTGTCGATTTCCTGGACACCGAAATGCTTTCTCGCCGCCGAGACCATAGCCGCTTCGAGGTCCGCGAATATAGACTCTTTGTCGATATTCTTGTCTCGGGCGATATTGTCGACTATCCTTATTAGTTCCTGATTCATATTTTCTTTTTTCCTTATTCGGCGTACGATTTATTTTTCAAATAAAAAAAAGCGGAAACCTTCAGGTCGCCACTTTGACGTAGAGCACACAAAACTCGCCCGGCTTGTGGGCATTAAAGCCCTTTAAGCCGTCCCGGTCTATCGCCGCTTAAGTCATAATCGGCCTCCTGTCGCGATAGACCGTTTGGGCACAATGCCCCTGAAGTAAAAATATTCGCCTCAAAACCGCGATCGGCGCAAATACCACGGCGGCGCAGCAAAAGTTACCACTACGCGAATGCACGGCTTATAGTCCCGTTAAATTCCATTTACCCAACCTCAATAAAGAAGTTTAATTAAGTTCGAATCTTTAATTATAATTTAACTCTATGCCCTGTCAACAGATAAAAAGATTACTCCTGATTATTTTAACAGAGGGCTCCCTATTGGAATTCCCCGTTCGTTCGCGGGCAAGTAACTTTACAACAAGAACTTACGATCTCACTGGCGCCGAATTTATTACCCTCAATGTATAATAAGCTCAAAAGTGATATTGACAAAACGGCGATTTCAGCTTTATTTAAGGGGTTTTTGATAAAAATATTGCTTTACTTAAACATTCAGGATTTGCGAAAAACCGCCCGAAAAGGCTATTTTTCTAATTCAGGTTTGAAGGTCAGGCTGGCCCGGCCGGGCTGGAATTCTATCCTCGAAAGACGGATTTTTTTATCATAAGCGGCGAAAACCGGCTCGAAAGGCAGATTCTCGAGGATCGCATCAGAAATTATCTGCCGCCATTGGCCGTCCTCAACATTCTGCAGCTGCTCGGTGATTATCGCCCGGGTAAGGCTCTTGGCAAAAACGGTGATCCTCACCGAGCCCATCTTTACGTATCGAAGGTTCAGATACAACTGGCCATGTTCATCGAGCCTGGGCCTAAAGGCGGCAGTGATCACGGACCGAACCGATGGAAAGGTCACGGTAGCCATGATAAGTATCGAATCGTCCGTGAATTCAACGGCCGGCGCCGAGACCTGGACATAACCATAATCCAACGGCCATATCCCCCGGGAGATGATGTCGTTAAACCCGTCCTCCTCGATGACCATAGTGAACGGCTCGTCAAGCTGGATGTTATTGTTAAGATCCGGTGCGAGCCGATGAGTCAGGTATGTGCTGACCTCGTTGGGGTTTTCCGGAGTTTTGGGCTGATAGCGGCGAGGTTTGTGCAGCATCAAAAACACCAGCACGATAAGTACGGCCCCTGCGATGAGCAGAACCATACCAATATTATGCTTTTTGGGAATTGGCGCAAGTTTCCGCGGCGGCGGTGCCGACGCGTCGAACTGGTCTGTCGGTCCTGGCAGATCGTTTTTGGAATTCATCGAGCATTTCCGAATTTGTTTATTGCGTCCTGATAGTGTTGCGATTATAGTGCTTTCTCTGGTAAACAAAAGCTTTTTTTGAAAGGAACGCCAAGTGCCGGATAATTTTGGTGATCGACTTTGTAACGCGGTAAAAACCAAAAGCACGCCTTTGGTCGTGGGCCTGGACCCGGTCTATAACCGTCTGCCGAAACAGATTATCGAACAAAAGGAAATGAACGACGAGTTCGATGTCGATTCTGCCGTCGATGCCGTCTTTGATTTCTGCACGCGCGTGCTTCGCGTGGTCGCGCCGTTAGTACCTGCGGTAAAGCTGAACATCGCCTATTTCGAAAAATACCTGTGGGAGGGGATCGAGACTTATTATTCGCTTGTTTCCGAAGCCGATGCGCTCGGGCTTGAGGTGATCGGCGACGTAAAGCGCGGCGATATCGGCCACACTGCTGAAATTTACGCCCAGGCACACCTGCAGAACCCGGAGTTGTCGGGCCTGGAAGATGTCATCACTCCCGATGCGATCACTATTAACGGTTTCGCAGGCGCTGATGGCATTGTCCCGTTTGCAGATATGGCGGCCAGGGAGGGAAAGGGAGTTTTTGTCTGGGTCCGAGCGAGCAATCCG
>CBDUSK010000029.1:0-10735 GCA_965369915.1 uncultured Phycisphaerae bacterium | reverse complement strand
GGAGCGGTCTTCCCCGGCCGGGCGCGGGACTTGTTCTTGCCGAAATAATAAACACTTCGATCGGCGGGATGAGACATGAGCTTATTATCAATCGAGGCGAAGCAGACGGGCTCAAAACCGGTCAATTTGTCCTGATCCCGGGAGAACACAGTATAATCGGAACGATAAGCGAGACCGCAAAGGCAACAGCAAGGGTCAGGCTTGTAACTGATACAAATCACAATATGAAAGTCCTGATATGGCGTGAGAGCAAGAAGGATTATCTCGAAGCACAAATGGTCGGCGACGGCAAGAAATCAGGAAATATCCCGCTGCTTTCAAAAGAATACCAAATCGAGGTAGGTGATACGGTCTATGCCGCGGTGAAGAGGGGGTTTTTAGAGACCCCAAGAGTGATAGGCGAAATATCCGAGGTAAAGCGTGATGAAAATACCCCTTTGCTGTGGGATATAACAGTAAGCCCGATCCATGACGCAGGAACCTTAAGCGATGTGGCGGTGATCGTGATGAATCCATAAGCGACAAGAAATTTATAATTATCAAATAACCGTTAGACAGGGAAAATAAATGCGTTGGGTAAGATTTTCAATTATTCTATTCGCTGCTGCTTTATTAAACTCGGGTAACATGCTGAACATAATCTCAGTGGGAAGTCTGAACATCAAGCCCGACCTTTTATTGATCCTTTTGCTTTTTTTCGGGATCAACTGCGAGGCGACCACTGCGGTGACAGCCTCTTTTGTCATTGGTTTTGCCGCAGATATTTCGGGGTCCTCGATGGGACCCTATATTATAAGCTTCGGTCTGTTCGGGTCCCTGATCTCTCAAATGCGTAAAGTGGTGATAATGAAAAGGATGACACATCAAGGAGCGGCAATATTTTTTACGGGAATTATAGCCGGAGGACTGGCCCATGTATTAAACCTTTTCAAGACAGGCGAGGCGGCATCGAACTTATTCGTGGTCCAGGCTGGAACGTCTTTGTACTCCGGGCTCATCGGCCCGTTTATATGGCTTGTTCTTTCAGGAATATCGGAGTGGCTGGGGATCCGGGAACATCATTTCGGGCGACAGCCAAACAGATAATATATGTATAAGCGGCGTTTACAAATCTTTATATTTCTTTGTATTCTGGCTGTTAGTGTATGCGGGGTTCGCCTGATATACCTGCAACTGATCCGTAGTCAATATTACCGTGATCTGATCGCCCAGGAGCTTCTTCTTGCACCCATGCAGCTGCCGACAGTCAGGGGGAGCATACTTGACCGAAACGGCAATTTTATGGCCGTGGACAAACCCGTATTTTACCTCGAAGCGAATTATGAACTGACCAGACTTCTTGATGACCGATTCTGGGAAGGAAGCATCCTTAAGCGTGTTACTAAAGAAAAAAACAAAGAGCAGGCTGAACTGGAATTGCGCAAGGAATGCGAAGAAGATTATTCGAGGTTAGCCAAAATAATCGACAAATGTGCAAAGATCAAAAACACAACAAGGGCCGATATCGATAGAACGATCAGGGATTTGAATGATCGGATATGGCAAATGCGGGAATTTTTTGCCTGGCTTTGGAAATTTCCTGACTCCGAATTAAGAGCCGAATATAAGGCAAAAGGACGGTCTGTCCCCAGGATTGCAGCATTGAAAGATTTTCAGGAACAAGTTCCTGACAGTGATGAACGCGTTAAGCTGGCAATGGATGTAAACCTTTCCATAATGCACCAGGGTCAGCCGTTGATAGAACTCAATACTGACCGCCAACTGCTTGAAGCGCAGCTTGAGTTCGTTAATACCGAAGGCACTGAGATCGTGGCCAGGGCAAAAAGAGCGTATCCTTACGATTCGGCAGCCTGTCAGGTCATTGGATGGGTCGGCCCCGCACAGCAGGAGGACAGGAAACTTTTTGCGGATGATGACTATTCACAGTATTTAAGCAGTGATGTTTCCGGAAAGGATGGAGTTGAAAAAATAAACGAAGTTATTCTTCGCGGCCGTCGCGGAGAAGTAACTTATGACAAAGACGGCAAAAAGATCGAGTGGCTTGTAAAGCCGACACAATTCGGCCAGGACGTGCACTTGTCGCTGGACATCGAATTACAGCAAAATATCGAGAGCTTTTTAAGAGATCCAAACCTGAATCCCAATCATGGAGCTGCGACCGGAGCAGTGGTTATCGACGTAGCCTCGGGTGATATTCTCGTAATGGTTTCGATGCCGGGTTACGATCTGAACACAATAAGACAGCAATACAACAGGGTCCGGGATGCTGCCGGGGCCCCTTTTATAAACAAATCATTGTATGAATTATATCCCCCTGGTTCGACGATCAAGCCGATCATACTTATCGCCGGTCTGGAAGAAAACAAGATCGGGTCAAACGAAATAATCAGTTGTCCCTTTAAAAGCGCGCCCAGAGGCTGGCCGAAGTGCATAATGTTCAGGAAATTTGACAGTTGCTGCGACTGGAGATGGGACAATTACGCGCGGAATGCGGTCCGGGGCAGTTGTAACGTTTACTTTTCCCAGCTTGCCGACCGGCTCGAATCCCGCCAATTGCAGAAATGGTTATACAGTTTCGGATACGGACGAAAAATCTTACCGGGTCCGTCCTTTGACGAAAAATTGGACCTGCTGGACCGTAAAAAAGGGATCGGTCGAAATCTGGGGCAGTCCGTCGGACAGATATCGACAAAATTACTGCTCAATCCGCCATATCAGTTTGAGGATATTCCAAAACTGGCCGGATACGAAAAAAGGATGTTCGGAATTGGACAGGGAGGATTCAGGAGCACCGTCCTTCAAATTGCAAACGCCATGGCAGCGATTTCCAGAGGCGGGATCTACAAAAGTCCAAGACTTTTTCTCAGTGAAAACGCAAATCCGGGCAACGGTCGGCTTGATCTCGGCATTTCAGAAGATACACTTGCGGTAGTACGGGACGGGATGATGGCGGTAACCACCGAGACGGGCGGAACTGCTTACAATGTCTTCAGGTACAGCCCTTTGCTTAGCCGAGGGATAAATATCTACAGCAAAACCGGTTCGACCGAAACACCGTTCCATGCGTGGTTTGCCGGGTTTGCAGAAGACCAGGCCGGCAGAGCGATATCACTTGCGATCGTAGTAGAAGGCGGTCAAAGCGGGGCCGGCGACGCTGCGCCGTTGGGAAGGGAAATGATCAGGCTTTGTAACGAAGCCGGATATATCGGGCCGATGCCGACTGACCAGGAGCCGGATTAATCCTGCTCGATATAATTGAGGGTCTTACCGAGAATCTCCTTTACGACAGGAGCAGCGACTCTCCCGCCGCTGTACCCGGCGCCAAGGGTTGTATCGGGTTTGAAAATCGAGACCAGAACAAGCACTTTTGGATTTTCAGCAGGAGCCCCTCCGACAAAAGATGCGATATAGTTAGTCTCATCATATCCTTTCAGTTCTTTGTCGGCGATGTTTGCCGTGCCGGTCTTGCCGAATACCTGCCATTTTTTAAGAGCGGCTTTTCTGCCCGTACCAACATCGACTACCCCGACAAGGGCATCGCGTATGATCCAGTTCGCAACCTCTGGTTTTACTACGTAACCTGTAAATTTCTGATGCTGTTTTAATTCCGTGATCCTGCCGTTATCATCGACGATCGCCCGGACTAAATGCGGAGTAACCATTTGACCTCCGTTGGCAAGTGCGGCATAGGCCCGGATGATCTGCAGGGAAGTTACCATGATCTCATGTCCGAAAGGGATTCTCGTGGTGCTGTAACCCGTCCATTTCTCCACAGGATAAACTATTCCGGCATCTTCACCCGGAAGATCAATTCCGGTTCTGGCGCCGAATCCGAATAGTTTCAGGCCGTCGTAAAGTCTTTGTTCTCCCATTTTCTGCCCGATCTTTGCCATTCCGATATTGCTTGACTGGACAAGTATCTGTCGAACCGTCAAATTTCCAAATCTATGGCCGGCAAATTCACCGATCTTTCCAAATCCCTTTCCACGATAGTCGCCGTATTCACAGAATATTTCCTCGTTGTAATCCACAATTCCGGCATCGAGTGCAAGTGCAGCCACTATCGGCTTGAAAATACTTCCAGGCTCAAAAGGATCCGTAACAACGCGGTTTTTCAAAGTACGTTCGGTCAGAACGGAAACGTCGTCAGGGTCGAAGTCCGGCAGAGAAAGCATGGCGAGGATCGCTCCTGTCGCCGGGTCCATAACGACCGCAACGGCCGATTCGGCATTGTAAGCCTTATACTGTTTCATCAGGGCCGTCCGGGCAAACTGCTGTATCGCTGTATCGATAGTCAGGACCAGGCCCAGCCCGTCATTTACGAAACTGCCGGGCACGCTGAATCCTATGGGCTTCCTGGATGCATCAACGAACAGGGTATTGCGCCCCTGGGAACCTCGGAGCTGCGAATCGTATTTTAACTCGATCCCGGCAAGGCCGTTCTGCTCGAAGCCGATGAATCCGAGGATATGACAAGTAAGCGGGCCCGTAGGGTAGAATCTATGCCAATCTGCATGTATCCCGATCCCGGGTATCCGGGCTTTTTTTATCATGTCACGCTGCTTCGGAGTGATCCTGGTTTTGATCCTGACGTACCCGGGGTTTTTGCTTTTGTCAATGATCTCGCATATCCGGTGTCCGGGAAAATCCAATATCTGCTGAAGCTGATTTGCTGTTTCCCTGATGTCGTCAATGGCCCTTGGTTCGGCAAAGACGGTATCGATCCTGTTACTTGCCGCAAGAATACGCCCGCGCGAGTCAACTATTACACCACGCTGAGGTTTTTGTGTGATGACGGCATGCTGCTGTCTTTCGGAATTTTGTCCGAGATCGTCGGCAAGATAAAACTGCACATAAAATAATCGCCAAGCCAGTAATCCGAATATCACTATCAGTAAAGTCAAAAAGATAATGATAGTGAGTCTGGTCCTCATTTTTTGCGATCGCTGTTAAAAAGTTATTTCGATAGGTTAAGTTTCTCAGCCGTACCGGACGGCGTGCCGGGATTTATTATGCTTTGAAGCTGCAGCTGCTTCTGCCATAACTGCTGTTTCAGGCGATTCTGCGTAACAACCGCCGTCCGAAACCTGTAAAAGACCCGGCTGGAAGCAGTTCGCAGGTGTACCGAAGCGATCAATATTGAAGTTAGAAAAAATATAATGAAGATCAGACGTGGTCGCGACATCATACGGTTACAGCCATGCAATTGCAATTATTTTAACGACGCGGCAGTTTTAAACACATTCCGACAGAGATGTCCTCAGCATCGTAGATAATATCTCTGTTAAGTTCGACTATTTCATAATAGCGTTCACCATCGCCGAGAAACACCGAAGCGATCTGCCATAAAGAGTCACCGCTGCGGACAGTATATTCAGAAGGTATTTTTTTTGTGGAGCTTTTAATAGATGAAAGGTTTTTGTCCGCAAATGTTTTGACTTTACTTAAGAGCCCCGCAGCAACAGATTTTTTTCGTTCGTTATTATTGCGAGCAGGTTTAGTTTCCGCGTTACTAACACCGGCGGCAGCACTGGCAGGAAGGACGGCGGTATAGCGGACGTCCCTGTAATTCCCAGCGGGCACAGTTAAGTCTTTTATGGCTTTTACGGCTTGATCGGCCTTATCGGACAGTCCCACAGAAGCAGTTCCGTAGCCCACAATTGACGTTTTAACCACCCCTTCACAAGAGGCTGAATTCAGAAGACCCGGCAGTCCATTGATCAAAAAAGCAATTATCACAATGACAACAAGACCCAATAACAGCCCTATTTTTGCATCAGAAGTCATTTTTGAAACTCCATTTTCAATTCATCGTATTATATGCGTCTTGCAATTCTCAGTTTGGCACTTCTTGCTCTTGGATTTTGAAGAACCTCGGCCCTTAATGGAATTATCGGCTTTTTGGTCAGGATTTCATAAATTCCTGCGCCCTTATTATCTCTGAAATCCTCCTTTACGATCCTGTCTTCAAGGCTGTGAAAGCTTATTACCGCGATAAAGGCATTGGCCTTAAGCAGATCAGGAGCAGAGACAAGCAGCTTTTTAAGATTTTCAAGTTCATCATTAACGGCGATCCTCAAGGCCTGGAAGGTCCTGGTAGCCGGGTGAATTTTCCCCGTATTTGGAGCCCGATTTAATGCCCTGCACACAATTGAGGCCAACTGAGCAGTCGTAGTTATAGGCTGGCTCCGGCGCTGCTGAACGATAAAACGAGCGATCCGCCTGGAGGCCCTTTCCTCGGCAAAATCGAAGATCAAATCGGCCAATGCCGCTTCTTTGAGGCTATTTACCAGATCCGAAGCGGTAGTCCTGAGCCTGCTGTCCAGCCTCATATCCAGAGGCATATTTTCCTGAAAACTTAAGCCTTTTTGCCGATCAGAAACCTGGGCAGAACAAAATCCAAGGTCAGCAAGTATCAGATCAACCTTCTCGATGCCTTTCTTGTGTAAAACTTCTGCAATTTGAGCGAAATTTTCCCTGATCAAAACAACTTTGCAGGAAAGTTCGCTTAAAATAGAATGGGCCCTTTCGAGACACTCCTTGTCAACATCCATTCCAAATATTGTTCCCTCAGGGCCCATCGTTTTGCCGAACGATAAGCTGTGACCTCCATGTCCCACGGTCGCGTCGACCACTATCCCATCCCTGGGCAGACTTATCTGTTCAGCTAATCCCTGTATTAGTACCGGTATATGTTCGTTCGGCGGATATTCATTATTGACGTTCACCGAATATAAATTCCTCAACGTAAATATCTAAGCGGTCAATTTCTCAGCATATGGCAGAGATCATCTCGCACTGGGCCAGTTCTTCAAGCTGAGGAGAAAAAGTGATATCGTTAAAATGATCACTGTTTCTTTTCAGCTTTTCAAGACGCTCGGCAAGTACTGCAACGCAAGAAAAGGTTTCCTCGTCAAGAGGTCTTGAGCCGGTTAAGCTGTCATTTATTATTTTAAAATGATCACTTTGTTTCTCAAACATCTCTTTCTCCTTAAAGATCGAGTTCGCGGCTTTGCTTTTGAAGAACAGTTTGCCTGGCCTGGGCCATTTGCTGCTGATACTGCGTGAAATTGTCCTTTAGATATTTTTCCCAGTCATCTGTGTTCCAGATCTCGACATGGTCCCTGATGCCAACAAGGGTAAGGGTGTTATTCAGGTTTGCCCTTTTTCTTATTTTTTCTGAGATAAGTAATCGTCCCTGCCGATCCAACTCAACCCTGCTGGCCAAGGCAAAGCTTAACCTTTCGAAAGCGACGGCTTCGTCCGGGGCGACCATCCCTGGCGCATCGGCAAGAGCGATTTGCTGAAAATATTTTTTGGGATAAAGACACAGAATTCCGTTTGCCCCCATTACAAGATAAAAAGAATTGCCATGCTCCTCGACGTCGATCTGACCTCGAAGTTTATTTGAGACGAACAGCCTGCCCTTCCCGTCAAGTGTATGTTCGTATTCGCCTGTTAGCATCAGCATGATTAATATCCCACTCAACCACTTTATTGTGGGGCACTCTACCACTTAGTCCCACCAAAGTCAACAAATAAATATATTTTTTTCGAAAAAATGTGGACTTTTTGACATTCAAGAGTGATTTCTAATCTCCACTGAAGCCGAGCAGGCACGATATGTAGGGGGCAGCATTTATAGGCCCCCAATATATTGGGACAGAACAGGGTTCTTATTCTCAGGAGCCTGATTTGAATAATTTCAAAAAAAATGTTTTTAAAAACAGCAAGCTGTTAATAAAAAAGGGTTTTGAGAGGAATTGAGAGGATAAAAAGCGGGCGGCGGGAATCGAACCCGCGTGATCAGCTTGGAAGGCTGAAGCTTTACCACTAAGCTACGCCCGCGATTGAGATAGTAAAGAAATTACGAAAATCAAAGATATTTGTCAATAAAAAACGGGGCTCAAACGCAAATCCGCATAGTAAGCTCCTGCCGGTTTTTTTCAATATTCATTGCAGCTGAAATTGTTGGCCTAAGATGCACGTTCTGGTACAATCGACTGTTCGATATAGAGAATTGAATTGCGGAGTATGGAAATGACAATTGCAAAAACAGCATCATCGGCTAAACAGGCATCGATACATCTGGGGCGTATTGAAAGCGAAGTAAAAGACAAGGCCCTTTCGGCAATTGCCAAGGCCCTTAAAGATAACAGCGCGCCGATACTATCAGCCAACCGGCAAGACCTTGCAAGAGCTCAGCAGGCCAACCTTGCAAAATCTTTGCTTAAAAGGCTTAAGTTCGATGATGATAAGATCAGTGAAGTTTGTGCCGGGCTGGAAAGTCTGATAAAGCTGGATGACCCCGTTGGACAAACGATCAGCGCCCTGGAACTCGATGAAGGGCTGGAGCTTTTCAAAGTAAGCTGTCCGATCGGCGTGGTGGGAGTTATTTTCGAATCGAGGCCTGACGCTTTGGTTCAAATATCATCGCTATGTCTGAAAAGCGGCAATGCGGTTCTGCTTAAAGGCGGCAGTGAAGCAACTCAAACGAATCGAGTACTATCAGAAGTAATAACAGAAGCGAGTGAAAAAAGCGGGATCGCGAAGGGATGGTTAGGCCTGTTAGAGACACGGGCGGACGTGGCAGAGATGTTAGGCGCCGATGAGTATATCGATCTGATCATACCGCGCGGCAGTAACCAATTCGTTCAGCATATAATGAACAATACAAATATACCCGTACTGGGGCACGCCGACGGGATATGCCATGTATTTGTCGATGCCCAGGCGGATATAAATATGGCGGTAGATATTGCGGTAGATTCCAAATGCCAGTATTGTGCGGTATGCAATGCTCTGGAGACATTGTTAGTCGATAGCGGGATCGCAGGTGAGTTTTTGCCTAAGGTCAAGGCCGCTTTCGATGAAAAAAATGTCGAGATACGCGGCTGCGAAAAAACCGGCAGGATAATCGATGTTAAAAGGGCAAGCGAAGAAGACTGGAGAACTGAGTACCTGGACGATATAATCTCGATCAGGATAGTCAGCGGTATTGACGAAGCCATCGAGCATATAAACAAGTACGGTTCCGGGCATACGGACGGCATAGTAACAGAAAACAAGACTAACGCGGCGAAATTCATGGATATGGTCGATTCGGCAGATGTTTTCTTTAACTGCAGCACCCGGTTCAGCGACGGATATCGTTTTGGGCTCGGCGCTGAAGTTGGCATCAGTACGAACAAGATCCACGCCCGCGGGCCGGTCGGTTTGGAAGGACTTTTGATATATAAATGGAAGCTTTTAGGCAACGGCCATATAGTAGCTGATTATACCGGCAAAGACGCCGGAAAATTTACACACAGCAAACTCAATAAAGATTGCGGACTATAATGCGAAATTTCAGCCAGGTTAAACGAATAGTTGTCAAGATCGGCACAAACACGCTGACAAAGGACGGCCAAGTCGACAGCGGATATGTACGGCAGATCGCAAAACAGATCGCTTCCCTGCTCGCAGAAGGCAAACAAATCGTGATCGTAAGTTCCGGGGCCATCGGAATGGGCACCGGGCAACTCCGGATAAAAAGTCCCGTGTCAAACATGAAGATGCGGCAAGCGTGTGCGGCGATCGGTCAGCCTTTACTGATGGCCGAATACCGTAAGGCATTTTCACGGTATAAGGTGGTGATCGCCCAGGTATTGCTTACAGCCGAAGTTCTTAATAACAGAAAGACATATCTGAATCTTCGCAATTCGGTGGAGACACTGCTTAAGCTCGGGGTGGTTCCGGTGTTGAATGAGAACGACAGCGTTTCGACTGAAGAGATCGGGACAACGTTCGGTGACAACGATAAGTTAAGCGCTTTAGCGGCCAGCAAGATCGACGCCGATCTGTTGGTGATGCTTAGCGATATCGATGCGCTTTACGATAAGGATCCCAAAAAATACAAAGACGCAAAACCTGTAAAAGCGGTATTCGAGATAACCGATGCGATCATCCGCAGCGCGGGCAAACGGGGAAGTAAACACGCCACCGGCGGAATGAAGACAAAGATCGAAGCGGCAAAAATCGCATCAAATGCGGGCTGCAGGATAGTATTGGCAGGCGGAAGGGTCAAAAATGTTCTCGGGAGGATCTTAGCAGGCGCCGAGATCGGCACGGTCTTTATGCCTAAACGGCGGCTGAGCAATCGGGCCAGGTGGATACTTAACAGCACCGCGGCGGGAACAATCATGATAGATCCCGGGGCGATCAAGGCTGTCAGTAAACGTAAGAGCCTTTTGCCAAGCGGAATAATCAAAGTTGTGGGCCAATTCAAGGCCGGCTCCGTGGTGATGCTCAACGATGAGGCTAAAGCGGTGAGCAATTTCAGCAGTACGGAACTGAAGAGACTAACAGGAAAACACAGCCGGGAAATACGAAAGATATTAGGCTCTAAGCGAAAAGATGTAGTGGCAATTCCGGAAGATATAGTCTTTTTAAACTACTAAAGATCCAGTAGGCAAGTTTGCCCTTGACGGATAATAACCAATAGTTTACCCTGTCGGGTCGCTTAGGCCGGAGTGGCGGAATTGGCAGACGCGCGGGATTCAAAATCCCGTCCTGGCAACAGGGTGTGGGTTCAAGTCCCACCTCCGGCAGTTCGGCTATAACTGATCATACCCGATAAACCGACACCTCTCGGCAAGTTATACTCGGTAATAACAATCGCTTATTTTAACTTTTTTCGGAAAGGACTTTTTCGATCTCTGCCAGAAGAACGTCCGGGTCTATCGGTTTATTTAGA
>CBDUSK010000028.1:0-10877 GCA_965369915.1 uncultured Phycisphaerae bacterium | reverse complement strand
TGGTTTCTTGAGCACCGGATAGAATAAAGTTTTGAATCGTCAGGTGATAAATGCCGTTGGAAGAACTCAGCTTAGCACAGTTGCGTGAGAAAATCGCTTCGGGCGAGGTTAAAAGCCTCGAAGCGGTAGAGACTGTTTTTAAACAGATCGAGAAGTATGAGCCGGTAGTGGGGGCCTATATCAGTACGTTTAAGGAAGAATCACTTCGGGCGGCAAAAGATATCGATGTCAGGATCGCAGCGGGCCAGGCCCCCGGGGCATTGGCGGGAGTTCCGATAGCGATCAAGGACAATATGTGCATGCGGCTCGGGAAGACGACGTGCGCATCGAAGATACTTGAGAATTTCGCATCGCCTTACGATGCTCATGTAGTCGAAAAACTGCGCCGCGCCGGTGCAATAATAATCGGCAAGCTTAATATGGACGAGTTTGCGATGGGCTCAAGCTGTGAGAACTCCGGGCTCAAGCAGACGAAAAATCCGTGGGATACGAGCAGGGTCCCCGGCGGGAGCAGCGGCGGGGCGGCAGCAGCGGTGGCATCAAGGGAGTGCTTCGGAGCACTCGGCTCGGATACGGGGGGTTCCATCAGGCAGCCTGCGAGTTTTTGCGGAGTTGTGGGATTGAAGCCGACTTACGGGAGAGTTTCTCGTTACGGGCTGGTGGCGTACGGGTCGAGCCTGGACCAGATCGGGCCGATGACCAGGGACGTAACGGATGCGGCTTTGATGATGAATGTGATAGCAGGACACGACGAACGAGACAGTACGAGTGTTAGTGAGGAGATCGCGGGCCTGTGCGATTATCTTGAGAAGCTTGAAGAGCCGGTAAAGGGATTGAAAATAGCGGTCGTTCCTGAGTTTAATGCAGGTGCCGATGAAGATGTGCAGAAAGCGATAAGCGGGGCACTGGAGATCTATAAGGATCTCGGGGCAGAAATAATTGAGATCAAAATGCCTCACTTCGAATATGCGACCGCAGCATATTATGTTATTGCCACCGCCGAGGCTTCGAGCAACCTGGCAAGGTTTGACGGTGTGCATTACGGATACAGGTCGGCAAAAGCGAAGGATTATATCGGGGTGTACTCGAAATCGCGTGAGGAAGGTTTCGGCAAGGAAGTCAAGCGGCGTATCATGTTAGGGACGTATGCCCTTTCGAGCGGTTACTATGATGCTTATTACCTAAAGGCGCTGAAGGTCAGGAACCTGATACGGGGGGATTTTACAAAAGCGTTCGCCAAGGCGGACTGTTTAATGATGCCGGTTTCTCCTACGACGGCGTTTAAGATCGGTGAAAAGACGGCGGACCCGCTGCAGATGTATCTTTCGGATATCTATACCATTGCGGCGAACTTAGCCGGTGTGCCGGGGATCAGTATACCGTGCGGATTCGATAAAAGTGATCTTCCGATAGGACTGCAGATACTTTCGGGTACATTCAGCGAGGACAAACTCCTGCGTATAGCAAGGATGTTCGAAAGCCAAACAGATTGGCATACGAAGAGGCCAGAGATCTGATATGAGTGAATTGGAACATAAGGTGATAGTCGGACTTGAGATCCATGTTCATCTTGCGACGCGGACCAAGATGTTCTGCGGGTGTGAACTTGTTTACGGCGGGGGCGCCAACAGCAGGGTGTGTCCTGTGTGTATCGGGATGCCGGGTGTTCTGCCGACGATGAACAAACAGGCGGTTGAATTTGCTGTATTGGCAGGAGTTGCTCTTAACTGTAATATCGCGAGTTTTACAAAGTGGGACAGGAAGAGTTATTACTATCCCGACCTGCCGAAGAACTACCAGATAAGCCAGTACGATCTGCCGATGTGCGAGAACGGCTATATCGAGATACCGCTTGAGAAAGGCGATACGAAGAAAATCCGGATCATCAGGGTCCATCTGGAAGAGGATGCCGGGAAGAACATACATACCCTGGGCAATTTTTCCGCGGTCGATCTAAACCGTGCGGGAACACCTTTACTGGAGATAGTTACCGAACCTGACATGAACAGCGGCGCCGAAGTGCGGGCACTTGCGATAGAGCTGCAGCGGATAGTGAGGTATCTCGGTATTTCCGAAGGTGATATGCAGAAAGGGCACATGCGGTTTGAGCCGAATATCAATCTGCATATTACAAGAGACGGCAAATTGTATAAGACGCCGATCACGGAAGTCAAGAACCTTAACAGTTTCCGGGCACTCGAAAGAAGTGTTAACTATGAGGCGAAGAGGCAGCTTGACGAATTTTTAGAAACCTGTAAGACGGCAGAGGCGGGCAGTAAGCGCACTTTCGGCTGGGATGACCAGAACCAGTGCACGGTGCTGCAGCGGGAGAAGGAGGAGGCCCACGATTACAGGTATTTTCCGGAGCCCGATCTTGCGCCGGTAGAGATGACGGACGAGTGGCTCGGTGAGATAAATTCGCGGCTTTGCGAATTGCCGATCCAGAAGCAGATGCGTTTTGTTAAGGATTTCGGACTTAGCGATTATGATGCGGGGGTGCTGACGGCCGAGAGAGGGACTGCGGAATATTTCGATGAGACGATAAAAGGCCGAGCCGATCCGAAGCGTGTGTGCAACCTGCTTACGCAGGTCGGGATGAAACTTGCGAACGAGGCGGGGTGTAGTATAGTTGAGCTGGGAATTGGGACCGAAGAGCTTGGGCAACTGGCGAAGATGGTAGAGGCCAGTGAAGTGAGCGCATCGGCTTCGGTTACGATATTCGAGGAGATGAGCAAGACGAAAGAAGCTCCCATGCGAATAGCTGAGAAGCTAAATCTCATCCAGAAGAGCGATGCCGGACAGATCGAAGCGTTGGTGGATCAGGTGATAACGGAGAATAGCAAAGCGGTGGAGGATGTAAAGGCGGGGGGCAAGAAGTGCAAAAAGGCACGGGGGTTTCTTTTGGGGCAGGTGATGCAGAAAAGCAAGGGCCAGGCCAATCCGAAAATCGTTTCTGAAATATTGGATAAAAAATTGTCTTAGGGCCAGTTCTTACTTGCGCTGCAGTACTTTGTGTTCAGAACCTTCGAGAAGTCTTTTGATATTTTCCACATGACGGACGATAACCAGAGCGGACAAGGCAAGAGCAACGATGATGAGCGGCCAAAGCTCGGCAAAGCGCCAGTTCTGAAGCGAAAAGATCGCCGTGATCAATGATGCGGGGAAAATAACGGCGGCGATTATCGATGCCAGGGAGACATACCGCCAGAGGAGTACACACGCGACCCAGACGATAAAAGCGATGAGTCCGGGCAGGGTGTAATACGGGTAGAGCCCGAGGATGATGCCCATGCAGGTGGACATACCTTTGCCTCCTTTGAACTTGAGGTATACGGGAAAGATATGGCCTAATATAGCGGCACAACCGACGGTGAGCCATAAGGAAAGAGTCGTGACGGTAAGAGGGGTGACGAGAGGTTTAGCTGCCAACATTGGGACAAGCCCTTTGAGGCAATCAAGAATAAAGCAAATATAGGCCCATTTTTTTCCAAGGGCGCGTGAGACATTCGTCGCGCCGATATTGCCGGAGCCGATGGAGCGGAGGTCTTTGCCGTGGGCCTTGGCGATAAGAACTCCGAACGGGACCGAGCCCAATAAATATGAAACGACGATCAGAATTATAAACGACGGGGTCATTTTGTTTTCCTGTTCTGTAAAACGGATTCGTATAATTTTATCATAAGTTGGGCATGAGTTGCAATGGAAATCTTTTCCTGCAGGTTGTCTCCGGCTATATTATCGACGAAGAGTTTTGTATTTTCAGGATCGGCGCAGAAATTCAGGGCATCGGCCATTGCATTGGGATCGGCGGGGTCATCAATGATCATGCCGTGACGGTTATTCGTGAACATTTCAGCGGCGCCGTTGAATTTTGTAGTGATGACGGGTTTTTTTGAAGCGAGTGCCTCGAGTATAAATCTTGAAGACGGGTCATACCAACTCGGCAGTACGGCGACGTCACTTACGGACAGTGCGGTCCGGATGTTTTGCAGGTGTCCGAGGAAAGCGATTCGTTTAGCAATTCCGAGTTTACGTGCGTGCATCTGATATTTTATGCCCCGGCCGGAGCCTGCGACGACAAGATAGACGCCTCTTTTGGTATCTGTCTTTTTCAGAAGGGCGATCGCATCGAGTAAAGTCTTTAAGCCTTTGAGTCTGAAATTGTTGGCGGCAAATAAAAATATGGCGGGCTCGGAGGCTTCGGTGATACCGAACATGGCGAGTATTCTGCTGCGGAGGTTGCCTGCCTGGTCAGGATCAGGCTCGCCGGGAATCTTTACGCCGTTGGGTATTACCGAAATGCGTTCCTGCGGAATGTTGTAATGGCGTTTGAAATGATCTTCGACGTATTCAGAAAGGGCGGCAATAATGGTATGACCGGCCGAACAGCACAGACGTTTTTCGGCGTCAAGTAAGTCCGCTCGTCGCTTGTTCAGACGATGTGTAAGCAGCTTGCAGGCAGAGACGAATTTGTTCTGGTAGCTCGCAGCGTTTCGGATAACGGTTTCCGGGAAGCTGCCGCCGCGTGGCTGATATACATCGGCGAAACCGAAGGGCAGAGTGGTGTGGATTATGTCATATTGATCTTGAGCCAGGTGCCGTTGTAAGGCCTTTTCGAAATCTGAAAGGGAGGTTCTTTTGCCGGAGGTCTCGCCGCAGAGGATACGGGTATTTTCAGCATCAGCCCGACCTTTGGCGGCCAGAGTGGTGACCTTTACTCCCAAGGCCGATAACTGACAAGCCAGTTCGAAGATCGAGCGTTCCGCTCCGCCGAGATCGATATCGGCTCTTTCGACTATTAAAGCTACTTTGATCATGGCCAGAGATTATACCTGCCAGGAGTCTACATTGCAAACGGAACCGGGCGATCGTGCTTTATGTCATGGTCGGCCATACGCCAGGCCTTGTTGTTTACCCTTCGTATGAACAGCCTGTCCGTCCAGGTGAGTTTTGAACGGCGAGTGTATCTGAGGTAGAAACGAAGCCGGTCGGAACGTGTGAAATATTGGCCCGGTGCGGAATAATAGAGCTGGGTTATGTCCTTTAGGCGAAACCGGGCAGCGGAAAGGAGAGGTTTAAACGTCCGCTGTAGATCGATAAGGTAAAATCTGCCGGCCTCATCCATGAAGATATGTGCAAGGTAGAAATCACGATGACGAAATCCGGTATCGTGAAACCCGCGTGCGAAATCGGCAAGGTCGTTTATGAACCGGTGTTTTTTTTTTTTGTTTTCCTGCGCAGAAGGATGATAAAAGAAATCGGGCAGTTTTCGTTCGAGTGATTCGGCGTTGGGGATTTTTTCAGTGATGATGAAACTTTGCTTTTCGAAGAAGATGTTCCACCGGCGGCCGAAGGCGATGATCTTAGGGGTTGAGATTCCCGCGGCGGCTATTTGCTCGGCGGGCAATCTGTCGAAGTCGCTTGTACATGCACGTTTTAAGTGAGAGATCCAGTTTTTAAGCTGGGCCGGGATCGGCGGTTTGTCATAGCGTTTTAGGAACAATGTTTTTCCGTTCAACTCGAACTGCATCCTGCTTCGGTGTTTAGGCAGGTTATCTTTGCCGAGGTCGGTCCCGGCATCGAATTGGAAAACGGCGTCGATGGAAGTAAGGTCCGCTTGGCGGAAAGCGTCAAGAAAGTCAGCATCGACGAAAAAATCTTCCGAGAGTTCTACAAGTTTCTGCGTGCTCATATTCAAAGGTTATCCTGCTGGGGGCCAAGTATTTTATCTGCTGCGGTGCAGACCATATCTGCAGTGATGGAATTCATACAGACAAGCTCGTCCTGGGTACATTGTGGTTTGTCACAGGGTGCGCATTCGGCGGTTCCGACGATTTGAATTTCATCCTTATAACCGGTTTGTGTCCATTGGGGGTTGTTGGGCCCGAACAGAGATATAACTTTTCGCCCGAGGGCGGTTGCGATATGCCGCGGGCCGGTATCGTTTGTTATGACCAGGTCGGCCTGAGCGATGAACGTCTTAAGCTCGCCGAGGGTAAGAGGGGTTTCGGCAAGGCTGTACAATTTATTATTTGCAGAACTGCAGATCTTTTGTGCTATTTCGATCTCGATCCGGTTAGGGGCGACAGAAACAGCGACGGTGGCACCGTATTTTTCGATCAACCGGTCGGCAACTTCGGCAAACCTTTCACTAGACCAGCATTTGCTCGGTCCGAAAGCACCGCCCGGAACAAGTATGACAAAAGGTGAGGCAGAAGAGAATATTTTCGGTATTTTGCTCGATAGATTCGATGAATCTCCGGGTTCCAGCAGAAGTTCCAGTTTAAAATCATCGGTCTCGCAACCGAGCCATTTGGTGATAGCCAGATAGTACTCGATCATAGAGAAGGGTTTGTATTTTCCTTTTGAATCTTTTGGCGGTTTAAACCTATGAGTTAAAAATAATGACCTGCCGTCGCGAGCATAGCCGATCCTTTGAGGTATTCGAGCGAGGAGGACAGACAGTGCCGAGCCGAAAGAATTTTTGAAAAGTATGGCGGTGGAAAAATTGTGATTTTTCAGCATTTTTGCGAGTTTAAGAACATTACTGCTGGCCGTTTCGATCCATTCATCGTTGAAGTTGCTGGGCGATAACAGCTGTTTTACGGTGGGTCTGGCAAGGAAGTAAATGCTCTTCGATTCGAACCTGCTGCGTAAAACCCTCAAGGCGGGAGTGCAAAGAATAGCATCTCCTAAGGGAGAGGGAAGCCAGATTAAAATTTTTTCCTGGTCCATTCTAAAACGATCTCAACAAAGCAAACAGGCAGGAGGATAATTATTTTCGATTCCGCATTAAAAAAAAGGCGATTGCCATAAGCTGTAAAACTATTGCGTACCCAAGAGTAGTATATACGTAAGTTATGTCTTTTGTATGGTCCAGGAGGAACCATAAGCTGATCAGCAGGCATAAGAAGACGAGGACCTGCACCAGGCCGGCAAGGAGTTTAGTGGCAGAGAACTCATCGAACATATCCGTTCTATGTGTACTTTTAAGGTGCCTGAGTATTTCTTCAACCACCCCGTGGGTTTTGCCAGTATCCGGCTGATCGAGTTGGGTCTGAGTTTCATGATGAGTCACTGCAGGTTCCGGAACATTCGATTCGAATACGGATGGCTGTGGGTCAGGCTCGTAAGTTGTCTGAGGGGCATCGACAGGAGCTGAAACCCCGGAGTTAGAATTTTCCTTTGCTTGATCTTCCGGCATCCGTTCGTACATTTTTATAATGTTAACGGCCTCTTTAATATTAACGGCTTCTTTATCAGGTACGGGGTCCTGAGCTTTTCTTAAAGTTTGAGTCATCGGGGGACTTAACAATATGGTCCTGCAGCCGGCCTGTTGTCCGGCAGAGATATCATGAAAGGAATTTCCGATCATCCATGACTGAGAAAGGTCTATGTTCATATCGTCAGCGGCGGCGAGAAGCATTCCCGGATTTGGTTTTCGCAAGTTGCTTTCTCTGCGGTATTCGCCGATAACGCCATCCGGATGGAAGGGGCAAGAGTAAATCCTGTCGATGTATGCGCCCTTATGCTCGAAAAGTTTGTCGAGCCTCTGGTGAATTTCGTCGAGGACTTCTTCGGTTACAATGCCTCTGGCAACGGCGGATTGATTCGTCACTATTACCAATTTATACCCCATGTTCCTGAGCTGAATAAGAGCATCAGCAGATCCTGGCAGGAGTTTTACCTGGTCCGGGCTGTTGATATATCCGGGGTCTTCGATCAGGGTGTTATCGCGATCCAGAAATACTGCTTTATTACTCATCTTTACACCTGTTCATAATCAAGTATCCAATAAGCTAACAATTGTGTTATTTTTTGTCATTGAGAGACTGGATTTTTTTGATAGTATCTGTTGAGCTTTTACCGTCAATCAGCGGTACAAGCACGACCTTGCCGCCGCGGGATTCGACAAATTCCCTCCCTATGACACCTTTGTGTTCCCAGTCGGCGCCTTTAACAAGGATATCAGGTTTTATATGTTCAATGGTTTTCAACGGGTCGGGTTCATCGAAGATCACGATATAGTCGACGGTTTCAAGCGCAGCAAGGACAGCGGCCCGGTCATGCTGGTTGTTTATGGGCCGCCCGGGGTCTTTGATCCTGCGGACCGAACTGTCACTGTTCAGCCCGAGCACGACAATATCCCCTTGAGACTTGCAGGATTTCAGGAACTGGATATGTCCGATGTGAAGAACATCGAAACAGCCGTTGGTAAAGACGATCTTTTCTTTCTGTTGGCGATGGAACGAAAGTTCATTGATGAGTGAATCGATATCGTGTATCTTGCCGGTCTTTCCATGGTTTTGGGCGATCACCTCGTTGACGATCTCATCGACGGTAACAGATGCAACGCCGAACTTTTCGACTTCTATACCTCCGGCAATGTTTGCCAACTGAACACAAGTCGTATAATCGCATCCTGCCGCGAGGCTTACGGCCAACATGGCAAGGACCATATCTCCTGCCCCGGTGACATCGTAAACATTTCGGGGAATAGTCGTTATATGCTCGCCGCGGTCGTTTGTTCCGAGAAAGGCGCCTTCTTTATCGAGAGTGATCACGACGGCTTCGAGTCTGAATTTTTCGACAAGGATCTCGGCAGCCTTTGCGGCATCAGCAATACTGTTTATTTCAAAACCCACAACAGCGGAAGCTTCTTTTCTGTTAGGAGTGATCAAATAACAGCCGGAATATTTCGAATATTCGCTGGTCAGGCAGGGGTCTACAAGAACTTTTTTACCGGCTTTTGCGGCGAGGTTTATAAGTTCGGCACATAGAGATGTAGAAAGCACTCCTTTGTCGTAATCCTGGAGACAAACTATGTCGGAATTTTTAAGGGCTGTTTTATAAAGTTTCAGTATCTTGCTGCAGTCATTCTGACTTAGTGGGTCTGTGCATTCTTCATCGATCCTTAACAATTGCTGCTTGTGTCGGTGTTGAGCGAGACCTACAACTCGCTGCTTACTGATAGTAGGTCTGTCCGAGACTTTTAACAGTCCTGAGATATCAGCGCCTGCTTGTGTAAGTTTTTTGCCGAGAAGTTTACCGTTCGAGTCATTTCCGATAGCCCCGATACAAACAGGTTCAGCTCCCAAAGCTGCCAGGTTCACAGCCACTGAACCTGCCCCGCCGCATTTGAATTCTCTGCTTACGACATTAAGCACCTGGACGGGAGCTTCGGGGCTGATGCGCTGAGCATCTCCGTAAACGTAACTATCCAAAAGGAAATCACCGACGAGAAGAACCTTTGGTGAGCCGAGATTTGTTACCGATTTCAGTAATTGTTTATACATAAAAAACCCAGTTAATCCTGACCGGCCTGGTCAGATCCGTTAGATTTTATAATCCTGTCGACAAGAGCTTCTATCTTGTCGGCTCCGGCGATAAATTCCAGTTCGAGAGCAAGATATGCAAAAAGGATATCATCATTTTTCTGAGAAAGCAAAGTAGTCTTTACCCAGTCTTTTTGCGTTGAAAGGATCAAATCCGCTTCAAGTTCTCTTGCTTCTTTGTAAATATCTTCGACATCCTGCAGATTGTAATTGTGATGGTCATTATAAACCTTTGAGCCGAGGACATCCAGCCCAAATTCATTCAGGCGGTTTAGAAATGCATTTGGATTTCCGACCCCGCAAAAAGCAAATATTCTCTTTTCCCTAAGCTGGTCCAGGGTAAGTATCCGGTCTTTTGGCAGGCAGGCATTGGGATGCTGGTGAATAGCTTTTGCGATGGTGATGCCCGGGGCTATACGGTCGATGGTTTCTTCGAGTTTTCCGATATCATCGGGTGTGGCCTGGTCGTAACGAGTGATCACCACGGCGTGAGCCCTTCTAATGGCATTTTTACTTTCTCTTAAAAGACCCGCAGGAAGCACTCGGCCGTATCCGAAAGGGCAGGTTGCATCAATGGCGATGATGTCGAGATCTCTTCGGAGTCTTCGGTGCTGAAAACCGTCGTCCATTACAAGGATCCCGGCATCAAATTTGCTGATGGCTTTTGAGGCCGCACTTACCCGGTCCGCATCGACAATGACTTTTGCCTGTGGACAGGCTCTTGCAAGAATAGCAGGCTCGTCGGGAAATTTTTCGTTGTCGGTTTTGTAACCCCTGGTCAGTATTGCACACCGGACGGATCTTTTGCTGAGCAGTTCGCAGATCCAGATAACAAGCGGAGTTTTACCTGTTCCGCCTGTCGTGATATTTCCGATACTTATTACCGGAACCTGCATCTTGTAGGACTTCAGCCAGCCCCGGTCATAACAGAAATTGCGCAACCCCATGGCCATACGATATACTACCGATGTCATCCGGAGCAGGTATCTCAGCAGACGTCTTGTAAAACCGCCGTCCGTTTCAGCAATAAGATTGCGATAGGAGTTCTGGTCCACTTTTCAACCTTTGCGAAATTAGTAAAAGTCAGTCTTTTCGGTCAGAAGCTCTTGATCTTTTTGATGATGGCATCTGCCATCTCTTTAGTTCCAACAGCAGTAGGGTCGTTGCGGTCTTCCTTCATATCGTAAGTAACATCTTTACCCTCTGCGATAACGGCGGCGACGGCCTTTTCAAGTTTTTGTGCTTCAGCCTTTAAATTCAGGTGATTGAGCATCAGGACGCCGCTGAGTATCAAAGCCGTGGGATTAACCTTGTTCTGTCCGGCATATTTCGGAGCGCTTCCGTGGGTGGCTTCGAAAATGGCGCCTTTTTGGCCGATGTTAGCGCCGGGGGCGACACCAAGTCCGCCAACGAGACCCGCACAGAGGTCGCTTATAATATCACCATAAAGGTTTGGAAGCACGATCACATCGTAAAGTTCGGGCTTTTGGATCAGCTGCATACACATATTGTCAACGATGCGGTCCTCGAATTCGATGTCGG
>CBDUSK010000027.1:0-11095 GCA_965369915.1 uncultured Phycisphaerae bacterium | reverse complement strand
TGGCCGAAGCAATTTCCTAGTTTATCGGTGGGAAGAGCATGTGGTCCGCGAAAGAAAAACTGTCCTCCCTGCAATCCTTCTGGATTTACGAGTTTATGAGTTATGGGTATATCGCTGGCGTTTATCAAATAGGCTAAAATACAAAGCTGCTCGATGAAATCCGCATCTTTAGTGTTACTGCCTTTTGCAGCAGGAGATATTTTTTTTTCGGCGGGATCTACAAGATACTCACATGCGAGCAATACGACAAGATAACACCCCGATCCGGATAGGTATTTACATTGAGCACGTTCGGCCGTGGAGGCTGGGTCCAGGGCGATAAGCTGTTTCCAGAGTTCTTCGTGCATCATTAAAACCTCATACTCACAGGATTTCCTATACTTTAACGTTCAATAATCCAGAAAGCTATTATCTTTCCGGTGATCTCACAGCTTATCAACAGGAATCAAGCCTATGAAACCTGAGTGTGTTAAAATAGGGAAAATAGAAAGTATATCATTAGAGCATTCCCGCCAGTACTGGGCCGTATAGACCCAAGATGCGTAAAAATTCCTGTAAAATCGTATCAAAATTTTGTATTTGACAATTTCTAATCGTTATTTTAAGATGAAATATTCTGACAATATCAATTAACGTAAGTGGTAAGTAGTTTAAGCAGTATCAACTCTGGGGAAGGGTTGTACCATGAGTTAATCGTGGAATATATCTACTTTTGGTATTTCATTGATTTCAGTTGGAAGATCATTTTGAAATCCGGTCTTAAAATAGCAGTCAGTGGTAAGGGGGGCGTTGGCAAGACAACGGTTTGCGCGGTCCTAGCTCATTTGTTCGCTGAAGAAGGTTTAGAAGTTCTTGCAATAGATGCCGATCCCGATCCGAACCTCGCTTCAGCTTTGGGAATTGGCGCAGAGAGTATTCCTGAGCCCCTTATTAAAATGAAAGAATTGATCCAGGAGCGTACCGGGGCAAAACCCGGCGCAGTGGGTCAATATTTTAAACTTAACCCCAAGGTCAGTGACCTTCCGGAGCAATACAGTTACAAGATAGACGGCGTGAAACTTTTGTCTCTCGGTGGTATCGAGAATGCGGGTTCGGGTTGTGCATGTCCGGAAGGAGCATTTCTAAAAGCATTATTAACTTATGTAATCCTTCAAAGACAGGAGGTTATTCTTGTAGATCTTGCCGCAGGGCTCGAATTTATGGGACGTGCCTGCGTTAAGGGAGTGGATGTTTTAGTTGCGGTGGTCGAACCCGGCGCGAGAAGTATTGAAACGGCCCGTAATATAGCAAGTATGGCTTCGGAAATGGGGATACCTCATGCCGGAGTTTTCATCAACAAAGTAACCGAACCGGGCCAAATAGAAATAATCAAATCACAGTTGGATAACTTAACCGTTTTGGGCAGTTTCAAATACGACCCATCGGTACAAGCGGCAGATCTGGAACGAAGATCCGTCCTGAACGCGAGTATTGAACTTGTCGATGAATTGAAGAAAGCAAAAGAGGTTATGATGGATTTGTTTTAAAAAAATTGCATCCATAACAGTTTCTAACAGTTATAGATATCAAAAACCATTAAAAGCATTAAAGGGAAAACTATGGATCCGAAAGAACGCAGTAGCGATAAAGCGGCGCAGGAAATGATACAATATATGGCCGATAAGGGGCTTGAAAATGCCTGGGACCGGCTTGACGCACAGATGCCTCAGTGCGGTTTCGGCAAGCAGGGAGTTTGCTGCAGGATATGCACTATGGGCCCCTGCCGGGTAAGCAAGAAAGCACCACTTGGTGTTTGCGGCGCTGACGCAGATACGATCGTCGCGCGTAATTTTTTACGAGCGGTCGCAGCGGGAACAGCGGCTCACAGCGATCACGGCAGAACAGTCGCAGAGGTATTTCTGGCAACAGCAAAAGGCGAAGCAAAAGACTATGAGCTTAAGAATATCCCGAAGCTAATGCTTCTGGCCGAAGAGTTTGGAATTGAAACCAAGGGCCGTGAAGTCAGCGAGATCGCGATCGACCTGGGTGAGTTAGCATTAAAGGAATTCGGCAAATATGAAGGCACACAGCTGATGGCTTCACGCGCACCCAAAGCTCGCCAGAAAATATGGGAAAAACAAGGTGTTACACCCCGCGCAATTGACCGCGAAGTAACCGAATCTTTGCACAGAACCGGAATGGGTGTCGATCAGGATTACAAAAATATCCTTAAGCAGGCAAGCAGATGCGCCCTTGCAGACGGCTGGGGCGGTGCGATGCTTGCAACTGAGCTGCAGGACGTGCTTTTCGGTGTTCCGTATCCGGGTAAAGGCGAGATCAATATGGGCGTGTTAAAGAAAGACGAAGTTAATATCATCGTCCACGGTCATGAGCCTATTCTTTCGGAAATGATAGCAGCGGCATCACAGTCGCCGGACATGCTCGAAGAAGCTAAGAAGGCAGGAGCCAACGGCATTACAGTTGCGGGAACCTGTTGTACAGCCAATGAGCTTTTGATGCGGCATGGCATACCTATCGCGGGCAACTTCCTTAACCAGGAACTGGTTGTCGCAACCGGTGCTGTTGAGCTTATGGCAGTTGACGTTCAATGTATCATGCAGGGACTTGTTAATCTTACCGAACACTTCCATACTAAGCTTATCACTACGGCTGACAAGGCAAAGATGCCGGGCGTCGAGCATGTTTCGATGGATGAAAGGACAGCCCTTGATACCGCCAAAAAGCTTGTCAAGAAAGCTATTGATAATTATAAAAACCGCGGCGAAGTCCACATTCCAAAAGAAAAGATGGCAGCGGTTGGGGGATTCAGCTTCGAGTCGATCAAATATATGTTAGGCGGTCGATTCAGGGCGAGTTTCAGGCCCCTGAACGACAATATCATCAATGGACGCATCCGCGGGATAGCAGGTGTCGTAGGCTGTACCAATCCAAAGGTCACGCAGGATTATGACCATACAACACTCGTAAAAGAATTGATCAAACGAGATGTACTGGTACTTACGACCGGCTGCGCAACAATCGCATGCGGCAAGCAGGGACTGAATAATCCCAAGGAGGCGCTGGATCTTGCAGGGCCGGGGCTTAAAGAAGTGTGCGAAACCGTTGGCATACCTCCTGTGCTTGCCTGCGGAAGCTGTATCGATAACAGCAGACTGTTGGTTTCATGCTGCGAGATCGTACGAGAAGGCGGACTTGGCGATGAATTGGCAGGGCTTCCGGTCGTAGGTGCATGTCTGTCTTCGATCCATGAAAAAGCAATCGCTATCGGCCAGTACTTCGTAGCAAGCGGAACATCGGTGGTGTTCGGAGAAGACATGCTTCCAATCGAAGGAAGCGAGAATGTTAAAAAATACCTTCTCGATGAGATCGAAAACGATCTCGGCGGTAAATGGTATCTCGAAAGCGATCCGGTAAAAGCTGCAGATATAATACTAAATGAAATTGAAAATGCCCGTGACGCTCTCGGTATCAATGAAGAAACGGAGCGTAAACTTTACGATATGGAAGATCGTCGTTCGTTAACTTTTTAAGATAATTTGATTCGAAAAGGTTGGTTAACATGTCAATAATAATAGCAGCATCGGCAATCCGAGGCGCTCATAACCTGGCTAAGGAAGCCAGGGAAATTTACGAGAAAGCCTTGAAAGAAAAAGGGAAAGACTGTCCCGTAGCATTCCCCAATACAGGGTACTATATTCCGATCATTTATTCCATGACCGGAATTGCGGTCGAGAAGCTATCTGATTTCGAACAGATCTTCGATGAGATCGAAAGTCTCCTGCCGGATTTTGTAGACGAGGAACTTTGGCTGCCCTATTTAGGGCCGACCCTGGACGCGGGAATGTCAGCTTTGTTTTCCGAAGAGATAATCGAAGCATGTAAATATATAATAGGTCCCAATCCGGTCAGCGATATATGGCTGGGAGCGGCTGATGATATTATCATGCGGGAACGGGGCATTCAATTCGTAGACGGCACGGCCCCTGGATTTGCAGCAGTAGTCGGAGCTGCTCCCGATGTAAAGACCGCAGTTGAAATAGCCCAAAAACTCCAGGAAAAAAGTCTTTACGTTTTTATGCACGCAAATGATAACGGCACATCTTTTGCCGAGCAGCTCGTCGAAGGCGGTGTACAGTTAGGCTGGGACACCCGGCTTATCCCATTCGGAAGAGGTATCACGTCAGCGATCTATGCGTTGGGATTTGCCAGCCGGGCAGCCCTTAGCTTTGGCGGTGTAAAACCCGGGGATTACCTGCGAAACCTGCTATATAATAAGAACCGGGTGTTCGCCTTTGTTATGGCTTTGGGTGAAGTTACAGATGAATGGTACGCTACAGCAGCCGGGGCGATCAATTACGGCTTCCCAACCATAGCCGATTCCGATATACCACAGATCCTTCCGACAGGCGTATGCACTTATGAGCACGTGGTTTCCAATGTGTCTCACGATGAAATAGTCGACAAGTGCATCGAAGTAAGAGGGCTTAAGATCAAGGTCTCAGAAGTTCCGATCCCTGTCGCTTACAGTCCCGCTTTCGAAGGTGAGCGAATCCGCAAGGAAGATATGCACTGTGAGTTCGGAGGTAACAGGACCGAGGCCTTCGAATGGTTCAGGATGGTGCCGAGTGAAAAAGTCAAAGACGGACAGATCGAAGTGATCGGTCCGGAAATTGATTCGGTCGAAGCAGGAGGAAAGCTTCCGCTGGGAATCGTAATCGAAGGTTCGGGGCGAAAAATGCAGGCCGATTTCGAACCTGTTCTCGAACGGCAGATCCATACACTCATCAATGAGGCCCAGGGAATCTGGCACATGGGCCAGCGGGATATAAACTGGCTGCGTATCAGCAAAGAAGCGTGTAAAAAGGGTTTCAAAATCGAACATCTCGGGTATATTCTGCACGCTATGTACCATGAAAAGTATTCGAGCATTCTTGACAAGGTCCAGGTAAAACTTTACACCAAAGAGGCCGATGTTGTTAAGCTTCGCAAAGAAGCACAAAAAGTATACACCGAACGGGACAACCGTCTTGCCGATATGGTCGATGAAAGCGTCGAGACCTTTTATTCCTGCACCCTTTGCCAGAGTTTTGCACCTGATCATGTTTGTATAATTACACCGGAAAGAAGCGGTCTATGCGGAGCATACAGCTGGCTTGACGGCAAGGCAGCATATGAAATAACTCCTACCGGAGCCAATCAACCTATTGTGAAGGGTAACGTAGTAGATGACGTCCTGGGAAAGTGGGAAAAGGTCGATGAATTTATCAAAAATACCACCCAGGGCAAGATCGAAACTATGAGCGCTTATTCGATGATCGTGGACCCTATGACAAGCTGCGGGTGTTTCGAATGTATTTCTGCCGTTCTGCCTTCAGCTAACGGTATAATGATAGTTAATCGAGAGTATAGCGAAATGACCCCCAGCGGCATGAAGTTTTCGACTTTGGCAGGAACAGTGGGCGGCGGCAACCAGATGCCCGGTTTTATCGGTCATTCCAAGCATTATATCGGTTCCAAAAAGTTCATTTCCGCGGAAGGCGGCATCGGCAGAATTGTCTGGATGCCGACGGCGCTGAAGGAAGGATTAAAAGATATGCTTATAAGCAGGGCCGAAGAGGCCGGGCTCGGCGGCGAGGACTTTATGAAGAAAATCGCCGACGAAACAAACGCTCAGACAGAGGAGGAGGTGCTGGAATTTATTACTAAAGCGGGTCATCCGGCACTGGAACTGGATCCGATGTTCTAAAAGCTGTTTGATCTCGCAGCAAAAAAAATAGATACTTGCCTTCTGAAAGTATATTAGATACAAGTAGGCAACTAACAAAGAGGATATTTTGTGATAAAATAGCGCAGGTTTTTGCCTGTATATGAAAAATTAATTATGTGAGGTGTCCAATTATGGCTTTAACAGGATTACAGATATTCAAGCTGCTGCCGAAGACTAATTGCAAGAAATGCGGGAAACCAACATGCTTAGCCTTTGCGATGGCGCTGGCTCAAAAAAAGGCCAAACTGGATGAATGTCCGGATGTCTCTGAGGATGCCAAGTCGGCATTAGCAGAGGCGTCAGCTCCCCCGATAAGACTTATAAAGTTCGGCAACGGTGACAACGAAGTCCAGGTCGGCCAGGAGAAAGTTATGTTCCGGCATGAGGAAAAGTTTTACAACCCAACAGTTATCGCGGTGAGTGTTTCGGACAGCCTTACAAAAGACGCACTGAAAGAGCGGATCGAAAAGGTAAACTCACTGCAATTCGAGCGTGTAGGAACGCATATTCAGGTCAACGCCATAGCGGTTATCAATGACAGCGGTTCTGCTGATACATTCGCTTCAGTCGCCGAAACAGTCAAACAGGCAAGCGCACTTGCCATGATCCTGGTTTCTGATTCACCGGAAGCTCTGGCAGCTGCGGCGGGCAAAACAAGTGATGTCAGGCCACTCCTTTCTTGTGCAACTTGCGAAACAGCCGGAGAAGCAGCAAAAATCGCCAAGGACAACAACTGTCCTCTCATCGCTCAGGCTGATAACATCGAAGAGTTGGCAGAACTTACAGAAACAATAAAGAGTGCCGGTGTCGAAGATATCGTTCTTTCGCTCAAGGGAAAATCGCTAAAAGAGCAATTATATAACCTTACGCAAATGAAGGCATTGGCACTTAAGAAAACTTTTAAGCCTTTGGGGTATCCGACCATATCATTTGTCCTTGAAGGCAGTGCCGACGATCAGGCGGCAAAAGCTGTTTCATTGATATGCAAACATTCAAGTATAGTAGTCGTCGAGACAACAGAAGCACACGGGCTTTTGCCAATGCTGACAACGATAATGAACATCTTTACCGACCCTCAGAAACCGGTCCAGGTGGAAGCAAAAGTTTATTCGATAGGCGAAGTTACAGACAATTCGCCGGTACTTATGACAACCAACTTTTCCCTTACTTATTATACGGTCGAATCCGATACTGAGGCCAGCAGAATACCTTGCTACATTCTTGTAGTCGATACAGAAGGCACGAGCGTGCTGACCGCGTATTCCGGAGACAAACTGAATGAGAAGGTGGTCGCAGAAGCAATGAAAAAGAATAACGTAGAAGAGCTGGTCAAACACCACAAACTGATAATTCCGGGTTATGTAGCGGTAATGAGCGGTAAACTGGAAGAAGAGACGGGATGGGAGATCGTAGTGGGTCCGCGTGAATCATCCATGCTGCCGAAGTACCTGCAGGAAGTTGCTTAATACGGTGAAAGGCAAAGCCAAAAAAACCTATACTGTTCGTTTTGAGCCGAGCGGGCTGAGGATCAAAGTTCCCAAGGGAACAGTTCTGCTCGATGCCGCGCGAAAGGCAGAGGTATACCTAAGCAGTATCTGCGGCGGGGACGGATATTGCGGCAAATGCAAGATCACTATCAACGAAGGGCAATTTCGAACCAAACCAACCACACTGCTGACACCGGAGGAAACTCGGGAAAATGTGGTCTTAGCCTGCCAGACAACGGTGCTTTCCGATATGACTGTAACTATTCCGAAATCTCATGTCCTGGAGACGGACCAGATACTGACAGGCATTGATACATCACAGTTCAGCGCCTTAGCGGACGAGGGGACAAAAAAGGAGTTTGCATTCAATCCATTAGTTCAAAAATTATATCTGGAACTGACCCCCCCTACTATTGAGGACCATACGGCCGACCATGAACGTCTTAACGTCGCTATACGAAACCATATGGCAATTAATGTTCCCGTACTTCAGATGGGTTTCCGCATTCTACAGGAACTCCCGCATATGCTTAAAAAGTCCGACTACAAAGTAACAGCAACAATCGCTTTCCGCGGCGGAGCAATGGAGATAGTCCAGATCGAGCCCGGTGATCGATCAGAAATAAACTACGGGATCGCTGTTGACCTGGGAACAACAACCATCGTAACACAACTTGTAGATCTCTACACCGGCAAAACCCTCGATACAGAAGTAACTTACAACAGCCAGATAAATTTCGGCGAGGATTATATACGCAGAATCATTTACGCAGAACAAAATAACGCTTTCAATGAGATGCAGAACTATGCAGTTAATGATATTAACGGCCTGATCGTAATGCTGGCTGAGAAAAACAAGATCAGTCTTCAAGATATAACTTCGGTAATATGTGCGGGCAATACCGCCATGACGCATTTTCTGTTAAATCTCGATCCGACGCGCATTCGCAGAGAACCTTACGTCGCGTCTGCAACTTTTATACCTCCAATTCGAGCTGCCGAAGCTGGTATCCAGATCAACAAACGCGGGCTTTTGTACTGTTTACCCAGTATTGCCGCTTATGTTGGAGGCGACATTGTTGCAGGCGTTCTGGCGACACAAACAAATACCCGCCCCGGGCTGTCGATCTTCGTAGATATAGGGACCAATGGAGAAGTGGTCCTTGGTAACAGCGATTGGCTGATGTGTGCCTCGAGTTCAGCAGGCCCGGCGTTCGAAGGCAGCGGAGTGAAACACGGAATGCGTGCCAGTACAGGTGCGATCGAGAAATTGAAAATCGAACCGGACGGTTCAATTAATCATAAAACAGTAGGAGACTCTCATCCGATAGGTATCTGCGGTTCCGGTCTTTTAGATACTATATCCGAACTGTTCGTAAACGGGATAATAGATCGAACAGGCCGATTCAATTCAAAAGATGATCCAAGGCTTTGTGAGGGTCAAGAGGGAAATCAGTATATTCTCGTGGACGCTGAAGGAGAACACAAAGAGATCGTAATAACCCAGGTGGACATCAATAACCTGATCCGTTCAAAGGCCGGCGTGTTCGCGGCCATTAAAGTATTGATGGATACAACACAAACAAAACGCGAAGATCTGGACGCAATTTATTTAGCAGGCGGTTTTGGGAACTACCTTAACGTGGAACATGCCGTTACTATCGGGCTGCTGCCGGACATTCCGCTGGAGAAGATACACTTTGTAGGCAACACTTCTATTGCCGGTGCAAAAATGGTGCTTCTCAGCCGCCAGGCACAGGTCGAAACGGAGTCTATCGCCGGCAGCATGACCTATTCGGACCTGATGACGCATCCGGACTATATGGACGAATTTATAAAGGCAAATTTTCTGCCTCATACGGATCTGTCACTGTTTCCATCGCATAAAGTTTCAACTTAATAAGAAAAGATTTCGAATGGCAAAAACGATCGCAATAAGCGGCAAAGGCGGAACGGGCAAGACAACCCTGGCCGCCATGATCATAAGGTCACTTCTGGGCAAATCGCCACAGGCGATCCTTGCGGTAGATGCCGATGCCAACGCATGTTTAGGAATGGCATTAGGGATCGCAGTGGAAGGGACAATATCCGATCTGCGAGATGACTTTTTAAAAGAGAAACTCACGCAAAGCGGAATAAGTAAACTGCAGGCCTTTGGTGTAACGTGTGAGCAGCTTCTGTCTGAGTCAAAAGGCGTTGATCTTCTGACAATGGGCCGACCTGAAGGTCCCGGATGCTATTGTGCGGCAAATAATGTTTTGCGTGCTTTCTTAAGCAAGTTAAGTTCTTCATACGGGTACGTTATAACCGACAATGAGGCCGGCATGGAGCATTTATCCCGGCGAACCACTGATAATCTTGATCTGCTTATTATCGCAGCAGAGGTGACGCAAATGGGAATTGTTACTGCTGAAAGGATAATCAAACTGGTAGAGTCACTACCGATATCCATCGGAAAAATCGGGATCATCTGGAACAAGACGACTGAAGCGCCCCAATTGGATCTAAAAGGTGTGAGTATTCTCGGTACTGTGCCGTATGATGAATCGGTATGCAAGTTAGCCTCAGAGGGCGGAACAATTTTCGATCTCAATGAAAACAGTCCGGCATTAAATGCGGTCAGGGAAATATTACAGGAGAAAGTTGCACAGGTAAATTAAACTAATACGGAGGTATTTGAATGTCAGTTCCTAAAATTGCAGAAAGTTTCAAAGGCTCGGTTAGGAAGGTAACTTTGGGCGCTACAAGCCAGTCAGGAGGCACCCGAACATCGACAGTAACAATAGGCGGTGCGAGAAATGTAGTTTACGGCGGTACAGGTGACAGTTCGGGCGAAAAACCAGTCATCGCTATAGACGTTCTGGACAGTGCCCCCGATGACTGGCCCGAACACCTTGTGGAGTGCTATAAAGATGTTCTGGACAGCCCTTCGGCCTGGGCCAAAAAGTGTGTGGAAGAATTCGGTGCCGACTTGATCTGTCTGAAGTTCGACGGTATCCACCCCGATAAAGGCGACAGAAACGCCGACCATGCAGTAAAAGTAACAAAGGAAGTACTCGAAGCTGTAGGTGTGCCTCTGATACTCTGGGGCTGCGGTAACAACGAGAAAGACAACCAGGTAATGCCCAAAGTCTCCGAAGCAGCTAAAGGCGAGAAATGTCTGATCGGTCCGGTGTCTGAAGATAATTACAAGTCATTAACCGCTATTGCCCTTGCTGATGACCATTTTCTGATAACGTCTGCGCCCCTCGATATTAATATAGCCAAGCAGGTCAATATTCTCGTATCCGATATGGGGTTTCCCCTGGAGCGAATTGTAACTTTTCAGAGTACGGGGGCCTTAGGATACGGCATCGAGTACAGTTATTCTATCCAGGAACGTCAGCGGCTGGCAACTTTGAGCGGTGACAAAATGATGGCTATGCCGTCCATCAGTGATGTTGGCAACGAAGCCTGGCGTGCGAAAGAAGCCAAAGCCGCAGACGCGCCCGGCTGGGGAGATGCTGCAAAGCGAGGACCTATGTGGGAAGCGGCCACAGCAATATGTTTACTTCAGGCAGGAACCGATATTTTGCGAATGCGACACCGGCAGGCGGTCGCAACCGTTAAAAACTTCATTAATGAATTATTCTAATTAAATCCTTAAGAATCCGGAGAAGCCCATGATAACTATAGGTGAGCGAATTAATGGAATGTTTGAAGACGTTAAACAGGCAATCGCCGACAAAAACAAACAAGTAATTCAAGAACTTGCCCAAAAGCAAACCAAGGCAGGAGCTGCATATCTTGATGTGAATGTCGGTACTGCCGCCGCGGACCAGGAAGCAACGATGGCCTGGCT
>CBDUSK010000026.1:0-11150 GCA_965369915.1 uncultured Phycisphaerae bacterium | reverse complement strand
GTGCTTTGCCACCCAAGGGTGATTCCTGTTCTAAAACCAATTGGTGATGTCTTCTGGCCCATACCTGTCCTATCTTTTAATCGTTATCCGAACTCCAAAGTTTTTACTGTATTATTCTTCCGCTATCTTTACTATTATATGGCAGGCTTCCTTACGGATTGGATGAGCCCTTCCCCTGTCTTTCGGGATCCAGGTCTTGGTTCCTATCCGCCGACCGGCACTATCGACACGAGCTTCACTGACATAAAGCTTTTCAACATCGGCTTCATTCTCATCTGCGTTGGCTATTGCACTTTCCAAAACTTTCCTGACCATCTCAGCCGCACGCTTATTCGTAAATTTCAATATATCCAGGGCGTCCTGTGCGTTTCGGCCCGCGATAAGCTGGGTTACCAGCCGGACTTTACGAGCTGACATCGGCGCATACCGATAAGATGCATGCCATTCGGAAAGCTCCGTGACTTCAACTCCAAGTCCGCTTGCCAGACGCTCGATATCCTCAGTGCCGACTCTGGGTTTATTCAGCCCTTTCAGCCAGTTCTTTAACGCCCTGGTCGCACGTTCACGATCAAAACCGCCATGAACAATATGACCGGCAAGCTGGGTAACACTCACTTGACGCTCTGAACAAAACTCTTTTAATTTGCTGCTGCTTAACATATCAAAACCTTAACTTGACCACACGGGCCTATTAACCGTCCTACTTTTTCCTGCCGCCGGAATGACCTTTGAATATACGGGTAAGGGAAAATTCTCCCAGTTTATGGCCTACCATATCCTCGGTCACAAAAACCTTATTAAAGATCTTGCCGTTATGTACAAGGAAAGTAAAACCAACAAATTCCGGTATAATGGTACACTTTCTTGCCCATGTCTTGATCGGGTCCCTCGTACCTGTTCCTATCTGCCTGTTCACCTTAAGAAACAGTTTTTCATCAACATAAGGACCCTTTTTCTGAGATCGTCCCATTAAATTCCCTTAACCTTCTTTGCTTTTAAATCCTGTTACAGAACTAACTGCCCGTATCTCTTATTTTTACGTCTGCGGATGATCCGCTTGTTGTTCGGATTACGAGGGTTACGTGTCTTACCGCCTTTCGCCGGCACACCTGTCGGTGAACACGGATGTCTGCCGCCATTGCTTCTGCCTTCACCGCCGCCCATCGGATGGGCAACCGGGTTCATTGCCTTGCCGCGAACATGCGGCCTGCGGCCCATATGACGTTTCCTGCCTGCCTTGCCGATATTGATATGTTGAAAATCTGCGTTACCCAACTGCCCTACAGTTGCCCGGCACTCCTCACGGACCATGCGCATCTCTCCGCTCGGAAGGATCAGCGTCGCCCAGCCGCCTTCTTTTGCCATGAGCCTGGCAACTCCACCGGCACTTCTAACCAGCTTACCCCCCTGACCGGCTGTCATCTCTATATTATGAATTTCAACACCGATCGGTATGCCGCTCAACGGCATCGCATTGCCGAGTTTCGGCTCAACGATTGTCCCGCTTTCGACCGTTTGGCCAACTTTAATACCGTTCGGGGCAAGAATATAACGTTTTTCTCCATCGGCATAATGCAGAAGGGATATAAAACAGTTTCGGTTCGGATCGTACTCTATGGTCGCAACCTTCGCCGCGACACCGTCCTTATTGCGCTTAAAATCGATAATACGATAGATCCGTCTGGCTCCGCCCCCTCTGAAACGAACCGTAGTCTTGCCGTGATGGTTCCGGCCGCCATGTTTCTTTATCCGCTTGCAGAGAGACTTTTCAGGTGTAGTCGTCGTCAGTTCGGCATTATAATCAATCACTGAACCGCCTCTGCGGCCGGGACTTGTCGGTTTATAAAGTCTAATTGCCATAATACTTATCTTCCTTGTATCAGTTAACCGGATACCACTGTCATTCGCCTGAATACAAAATACTGAACCCTTAAACTCAGAACAGATCTATATGATAATCCTCTCCCAAAACTACAACTGCTTTTTTCCAGTTTCTCGTCAGACCGTAATGCCTGCCGCGCCTGCGGGGTTTACCCCTGACATTAGCGGTCCTTACATCCACAACCTTAACGTCATAAAGCTTTTCAATTGCGCCTCTGATCTGGATCTTGTTGGCCTTGCTGTGAACTTCAAAAGAGTATGCATTCCTTGTGTTCGCAAAATGTATCCCCTGCTCAGTTACCAGCGGCCTAATTATAATATTGTAATCATCCACACCAAACACCCAATTAAATTATCTATTCCTGATTGATAAGAGACAAAAACGCCTCTTTGGTAAACAGCATCTTCTGGCGATTGCAAATATCACCGGCATTGAGGTCCGAGATCACCATGATATCAACCTTAGGAATATTCCTGGCCGACTTGTAAAGATTATCATCGCCTTCGTTTATCGTCACCAGACAGCTTCTGTCTATGCCCAGATTACCAAGCACATTGACGAAGTCTCTGGTTTTGGGAGATTCAAAGTTAAGCTCATCGATCACAATGACATTACCGGACAGAAGCTTTGCCAGTACAGCCGAATTAGTCGCAAGCTTTTTCTGCTTCCGTGGCATGCTTTTACCGAAATCCCTTTTGACCTTTGCAAAAGTGACCCCGCCGCCGACACGCTTGCCCGTCCTGCTGTTGCCGACCCTGGCGTTGCCGGTGCCTTTCTGTCTGAAAAGTTTCCTGGTCGAACCTCTTACCATACCTCGGCTTTTGGTCGCAGACGTCCCGACACGCTTGTTGGCGTGGTACATCACTATCGCCTGTTTCAGAAGAGGATATCTAACGAACCCGCCGACCGTACTTTCGTCAACTTGCAGGCTCTCTATCTCCTTGCCTTCCTTGTTATGTACCGCAACATCTATCATTTATACAAACCTTAACGCTCTTCTTTTAATATCCTCAGGCATTCTGCAATTTCGTCTTTGAACTACAGACTTCAACATAACCGCCAGCCGGGCCCGCAACTGCACCCTTGACGACCAATAGGTTTCTTTCTTCATCGATTGAAATAAGGCGGTGGTTTTTAGTCGTAACTCTAACTCCCCCCATTCGTCCGGGCATCTTTTTACCTTTCTTAAGGTTTCCCCCGTGTCCGGCGTCACTGGCAAAGCTTGATATCGAACCCGGCGCTCTGTGCTTCCGCTCCGTTCCGTGTGAAGCCGGAAAACCACCGAAACCATGACGTTTCATTACACCCGCAAAACCCTTACCTTTGCTCGTACCGGCTATATCAACATACTTGACACTTGAAAAAGCAGATACTGATATCTCGTCACCTGGTGAGTATTCCCCCTCGGAATCATTTGCCAGACGCAATTCTCGAATAAACTTTTTAGCTGTCGTACCGGCTTTTTCGGAATGACCGGAAGCAGGCTTTTTTACACGGGATTTTTTTACTTCATCATAACCAAGCTGGATCGCATTGTAACCGTCGGTTTCAGTCGTCTTGACCTGCACAATTGTGCAGGGACCCGCCTGGATTACTGTCACCGACGTGATATTCCCGGATTCATCATAAACCTGAGTCATACCGATCTTTTTTCCAAGCAACATTACCATTACTTTATCCCTTTGTTTTAAATCGCAGTTGAAAAAATATTAAACCGCGAACTAACAAAAAATCATGCCTTTATCTTAACAAAAACACCCGCAGGAACTACTAATCTGTTTAGCGATTCGACCGTACGGGCGTTAGCATCGTGAATATCGATAAGACGTTTATGAGTTCGCATTTCGAATTGTTCACGAGATTTCTTATCAATATGAGGACTCCTCAAAACCGTGTATCTCTCGATACGCGTGGGCAGTGGTACCGGACCACTAACACGGGCATTGGTTCGACGAGCCTGCTCGACTATCTCCTTGGCCGATGTATCAAGCGCCCTGTGGTCATAAGCCTCCATCCTTATTCTGATTCGTTCGGTCTCTGTCGCCATTTCTATTCCCTAACAATTTTCCTATACAATCCCCGTCTTTAATATTTAGAACCCATTAAAATAGCATTTCAAAGAAAAATATCAAGAAAAATACGCGAAATACCTGCACTAAACCCGATATTTTAAAATTTACCGTTATTTTTCAGGCAGGAAAGGCCTCTTAGTGTCGCCTTCCTTAAAAATACCCGAATAATCAGAAAATTCAGCACTTTTACCTCAAATACTCCACCTGCTTATGAGGCAAAGCCTGCAAACCAATCATACGGGCCACACCTACCGTCCCTGAATCACTATTATCTGAAGTGAACTCAGCCCAACTCGAAACGCACAAATCTCCTTTCAGTGCTCGCTCCGGCTGCAGAACCTAAACTTATAGCACAACCCGGCAAACCTGTCAATAATAACTTAATAAAATTTTCTCACAAATTTGTTCAGGAACTTTTTCATAGCTCAGAGGCTCCATCGAAAAGCTCCCACGACCTCCAGTAGCACCCCTGATCTCACCGGAATACCCAAACATCTCCGCAAGGGGCACTTTGGCATCGATAACACGCATATTCCCATGCAGCCAGCTATCTGTTATCATACCACGTTTTGAGATCAGATTACCCTGCACCACACCGTAACTGGCCTCAGGAACCACGACTTGGACCTTCATCACAGGCTCAAGCAGAATCGGTTCCGCTTTTTTTAGAGCCTCGCGAATCGCAAGAGCACCGGCCTGTTCGAATGCTATTTCTGAGGAGTCAACGGCATGAAAAGAACCGTCAAAAAGCGTAACTTTAGTTCCAACAATAGGATAGCCCGCTAAAGACCCGCTGGCCAGTCCTTCCCTCACACCTTGTTCTACCGCAGGGATATACTCCTTGGGCACCGCCCCGCCCACAACAGAACTTTCAAAAACTATTCCTTTGTTGTAATGGCCGTCTTCGGTAAATATCGGCTCAATTTTGAGTTTTACATGGCCATACTGGCCCCGGCCACCGGTTTGTTTGACAAATTTAGACTCCCCTTCAGACTCCTTGCTTATCGCCTCCTTATATGCCACCCTTGGTTTGCCTATACGGACATTAACACCCATATCACGAACCAGCTTATGCTGCAGTATCTCCAGGTGAAGTTCACCCATCCCGCTGATTATTGTCTGACCAGTCTCAGGATCATTGCTGCAGTTGAAAGTCGGATCCTCTCGACGAAGCGTAGCAAGGGCTTCGCCAAGCTTAGCACGTTCTGCCGCCGTCTTGGGCTCGATGGACATGCTGATAACAGTCTCCGGGAACGTGATGCTCTCAAGAACGACTGGATGTTTCGTGTCACAGATCGTATCCCCCGTCAGCGTGTTCTTCAATCCGACTACTGCAACGATGTCACCGGCCTTTGCCGAATCCAGTATCTGCCGGGAATCTGCATGCATCTCGAATATCCTGGTAACATTTTCACGTTTGTTTCGACTGCTGTTCAAAACTCTCCTGCCGGATTTTAATACTCCCTGATATATCCTCAAAAAGTACAGATCCCCGTGTTTGTCACTCGTGATCTTAAATGCTATCGCCACCAACGGCTTATCATAGTCACAAACAACCTTGACTTTTTTACTGTCGTCTTTGCTCCTGTGTCCGATTATTTCAGGTTTGTCCAAAGGTGACGGCAGATACAATGTCACACCATCGAGAAGACGCTGGACACCGATATACTTCAACGCTGAACCAACGAATAAAGGATTCAGCTTGTTTTCCAAAACCCCTTTGCGGATCGCAGCTTGGATCCTGTCCATTTCGATCGGCTCATCATGCACATAGGCATCCATCAATTCTTCGTCAAACTCCGCCGCTGCTTCGAGCATATCATGACGCCAGCGATCGGCCTGTTCAACCAGCTCTGAAGGAATTTCTTCCTCAAAAAATTTCACGCCTAGTTGTTCCTGCTCGTAAAATACTGCTTTCATCTTCAGCAGGTCTATATGTCCGCGAAAATCAGACTCAGCCCCTATCGGGATCTGAACCGGGATCGGATCGGCAACCAGTTTATCCCGTATACTCTCGACCGTCATCTCGAAGTCGGCACCCACCTTGTCCATTTTGTTTACAAAACAAAGACAGGGAAGGTTGTACTTCTTACCCTGACGCCAGACGGTCTCGCTCTGGGCCTGGACTCCTTCACTCGCATCAAAGACCGCAATGCCTCCGTCAAGAACTCGAAGGGAACGCTCCACCTCTGCGGTAAAATCAACATGGCCGGGAGTATCGATAAGATTGATCTCGTAACCGTTCCACGGACAACGCGTAGCAGCAGAGGTGATCGTTATGCCGCGCTCCTGCTCCTCGGCCATAAAGTCCATAACCGCCGTACCTTGGTGAACTTCACCCATCTTATATATCTTGCCCGAGTAGTACAGTATCCGCTCGGTAACCGTCGTCTTGCCCGCATCGATATGGGCCATTATGCCTATATTTCTAAGTTTTTTTAAACTGCCTGACATACTATTCCAACTATTCTGTTTAAAAACCAGGTCCTAAAACCAGCTTAAATATCCTCTGCTCAATATAAATAAAAAAACTGCCACGACCGGAAAAAACCAGACGTGGCAGTATAAATAGTTCCGGATTACCAGGCAAAATGTGCAAACGCCTTATTCGCTTCCGCCATCCTGTGAACATTTTCGCGAGTGGTTATTGCGTTGCCTTCCTTTTTGTAAGCATCCATCAGTTCCGTCGCAAGGCGGATTTTCATGGGTTTGCCCTTCTTGCCACGCGCAGCAGCAAGGATCCACCGGAATGCGAGAGAACGCTGACGCTTGGATCGTACCTGCATGGGAACCTGATAGCTTGCTCCTCCCACGCGTTTACTTCGTACTTCGAGCATCGGCTTGACATTATTTATCGCCGTCTCAAAAACTTCCAGGGGCTCAACATCTTTCACTTTCTTCTTAATAACATCCATAGCATCATAGAAAACCTTCTGGGCGATGCTCTTTTTGCCATCCAACATCAGACAGTTAACGAATTTCGAAACCAACTTACTGTTATACACCGGATCAGCTTTCAACTGTGCTTCGGATGCTGTAAACCTTTTTGCCATTGTTTCACCTTAAAATTTACTGTACTCGGATTTCATATAGCTCCATCACGATCTTACGGATTCATCAAGGACGTTAAGACTTTTTTGCACCGTATTTGCTTCGGCCCTGCTGGCGACCCTCAACACCTGCGGTGTCAAGCACTCCTCGGACAATATGATACCTTACACCGGGAAGATCTCTCACCCTGCCGCCGCGAACCAATACCGTGCTGTGTTCCTGAAGATTATGATCTATTCCGGGGATATAAGCCGTAACTTCCTTGCCGTTTGTCAGACGTACTCTGGCGATCTTACGAAGCGCAGAGTTGGGCTTCTTGGGAGTCTGGGTCCTGACTATAAGACACACTCCGCGTTTTTGAGGGCAACCGGTTATATCACTTATTCGCTTTTTGCCCTTCCGTTTTCTTCCATTCCTGACTAATTGATTTATGGTCGGCATAAACTCTCCAAAACTGTTCGTTCTTCTTATATTACTTCGTTTTATCCTAATTGATTCCCAGGGCTTCCTTAACCGCCTTGTCGGCAGCGGCTTCCGCTTCTTTTACCTCTCTGAGTTCTTCAAGCTGTTTCGGTATCGGTGGTTCTACAAGATGTTTGACCTTTATATTCAGATGAGGTTTAAACGCTGTACCTGCAGGTATCAGATGTCCGAGAATAACGTTTTCCTTCAGACCGCGTAAAAGATCTACTTTACCAGCTAATGACGCCTCTGTCAACACCTTAGTTGTCTCCTGGAAACTCGCAGCGGAAATAAAGCTTTCTGACTGCAGTGATGCTTTCGTTATACCCAGAAGAAGCGTCTGTGCCGATGCGGGTTTCGGTTTCTTGCCTTTCGCAGATGTTCCGCCAAGCACTTCGACCTTTTCATTGGCCGCTTCAAGCTCGTCTTTGCTTATCGGACTACCGGGTTCAATATCCGTATCTCCGGGATCAGAAACAACGACCTTCTTGACAAGTTCCTCGTTGGCCCGGCGGAAATGGAACTTGCCAACTACTTCGCCAGGAAGGAATGCACTGTCGCCAATAGTCTCGATTTCAACTTTACTCATCATTTGGGAAATTATTATTTCCACATGTTTATCACTGATCGTAACGCTTTGGGCACGATATACATTCTGGATTTCCCTAAGAAGATACCTCTGAAGAGCCTCTTCTCCCTTAATACGAAGGATATCGTGAGGAACAAGAGGCCCTTCAGTCAATGCATCTCCTGCCTCAACCTTGTCGCCGGTATGGCAATTAAGGTGGCGGTCACGTGGAACATGGTGTTCTTTTTCCATCCCGCTTTCACTGCGGACTATTATAGTCATCTTGCCGCGACGTTTATCACTCTTCAGTTCGACAACTCCGCTGATCTCCGCCATTGCTGCCGGTTCCTTCGGTTTGCGGGCCTCAAATATCTCCGTCACTCTCGGAAGGCCGCCGGTAATATCCTGCGTGCCGCCGGTACCACGCGGCAAGCGGGCAAGAAGCTTACCTGCCGCTACTTCTTCGCCCTCGTTGACTTCAATACGCGCCTTCGCAGGCAGATAGTGAACGTCAAGGATCTTACCTTCAGAATCTTCTATGATCACTTGAGGATGTTTATCTCCCTTATGTTCTATAACGACCGGTCTTCCCTTCTGGCCCTTGCGCTCCTCTTCAACACGCATCGTCTCACCTTCGATTACGTCGACAAGACGAACCAAACCATTTACTTCTGCAAGAATCGGAACTCGGTGGGGATCCCATGAATAAAGTCGCTGACCTGCCTTGATCTTATGTCCATTGGCTACTTGAATAATGGCACCATAAGGAACTTTAAATCTCTCGAGTTCACGCTCTTTTTCATCAACTAACAACATCTCCCCGCTACGTTTGAGCACAATTCCCTTTGAAGTTGATTGTCCGCTCTTAGAATCCGCAAAAGCCTCCGGATCAGCGACAACATTCAGGTCTTCATATCTGACAATACCATCTCGTGGTGCAAGTTGCTCGGTCTCAAGCACTGCGATCTCGGCAATACCGCCCGTATGGAAAGTACGCATTGTCAACTGTGTGCCCGGCTCGCCGATCGACTGGGCAGATATAATACCGACCGCTAAGCCCTCTTCGACTAACCTGCCGGTACTCAGATCCCAACCGTAACATTTTGCACAAATACCCATCTCGCTTTCACAGGTCAGCGGACTGCGCACTCGAATCGCATCAAGTCCAAGCGTTTCTATCTCTTCCGCCGCATCGGCATTTATGACCTCATTTTCTTTTACGATCATCTTGCCTGTTATCAGGTTGCGGATATTATCCCGCACTGTCCGGCCGACGATTAACTGCTTCAGAGGAACATCGACTGTTTCACCCTTATAGACCGTACTCTTAGTTATTCCCTGAAGTGTGCCGCAGTCTATCAGTGTTATCATCACATTCTGAGCAACATCGGCCAACTTACGTGTAAGATAACCCGAATCTGCCGTCTTCAGTGCTGTATCTGCAAGACCTTTACGGGCTCCATGCGTCGAACTGAAGTATTCAAGAACGTTCAGACCTTCGCGGAAGTTCGATTTAATCGGGGTCTCGATGATCTCGCCGCTCGGTTTAGCCATTAGAGCACGCATCCCCGCAAGCTGCTGGATCTGATCAACACTGCCTCGGGCTCCGGAATCTCGCATGATCCATATCGGATTAAGATAAGGCTTACCATCACGAACATCATTTTCCATCGCCTTCATCATCGCGTTGGTAACTTCCACACGGGCATGAGTCCAGGCATCGATCACTTGGTTGTATCTTTCGCCTTCCGTCAGGACGCCGCTTGCGTAATTTCTCTGAACCTTATCAACTCTCTTCTGCGTCTTGTCAATGATATCCTGCTTCTCCGGAGGTATCCGAAGGTCTATGATTCCGAAACTCAGACCCGCCAGTGTCGCCTGCTTAAATCCGATCTCCTTGATATCGTCAAGCAGCTTTATTGTCGCTGCACTGCCCACAAGATCAAAACATTCCTGGATCACATTACCGAGTTTTTTCTTGTCCATGACATAATTGTAAAAGGGCATCTCTTCGGGAAGAATATCGTTAAACAAACACCTTCCAGGCGTCGTTTCTATTATCCTGCTTTGTTCTTCGCCTTTCTGACTGCTCACGATTTTACCTTCCGGGAGACGAACCTTGACTTTAGCATGGATGCTGACTTTGCCCATCTCATGGGCCATGATAGCCTCGAACATATCACGGAACATCATCCCCTCTCCTTTTTCGTCCCCACGCATAAATGTGATGTAATAGTTGCCCAATACTATGTCCTGTGACGGACCAAGCATCGGGGCTCCGTTCTGCGGTGAGAAAATACTGTTCGTAGACATTATCAGTGTATGAGCTTCGACCTGGGCCTCAACGCTCAAGGGAAGATGAACGGCCATTTGGTCACCGTCGAAATCTGCGTTAAATCCCTGGCAAACCAGGGGATGCAGCATGATCGCATTACCTTCGACAAGTACAGGCTCAAAAGCCTGAATACCCATCCTGTGCAGCGTTGGGGCACGATTCAAAAGCACAGGATGCTGATGGATGACTTCTTCAAGGATATCCCAGACCTGCTCATCACGACGCTCCAGCATTCGCTTGGCGCTTTTGATCGTGTCGGCAAGACCACGATTCTTGAGCTTGCGGATTATAAAAGGCTGATAAAGCTCAAGAGCTATCTTCTTAGGCAATCCGCACTGATGAAGCTTCAGGTTCGGACCCACTACGATTACCGAACGTGCTGAATAATCCACGCGCTTACCAAGAAGGTTCTCACGGAAACGCCCCTGTTTGCCTTTGATCATATCCGTAAGGCTCTTAAGAGGACGGTTATTACTGCCGAGAACCGGACGCCTGCAGCGGCCGTTATCAAAAAGCGAATCCACTGCCTGCTGAAGCATGCGCTTCTCGTTCCGGATAATAACCTCTGGAGCGTTCAGATCTATCAGCTTTTTCAGACGGTTATTACGGTTGATGATACGCCTGTAAAGATCGTTCAGATCGCTTGTGGCAAAGTTGCCGCTCTCAAGCATAACTAATGGACGAAGATCCGGAGGGATCACCGGTGAAACATCTAGCACCATCCACTCAGGTTTATTAGTACTGTAACGAATACTGTTGACGGTTTTAAGCCTTTTCGTC
>CBDUSK010000025.1:0-11290 GCA_965369915.1 uncultured Phycisphaerae bacterium | reverse complement strand
TCTTCTTTTTCATTCAGGACCGCTGAGTAATCGGCCTTCCATTCTATGCGTTCCGTGGTGTAGGTGACCTGACAAAGGTGCCGGGCATTCTTTGTGGCCTGTGCCAGCCATACAAGTGTGGGCCTGGTTACCAAGTCACCAGGCATTTGGGTAAGGCTTATATTTTCGACAGCATCTCTGGAGATTATTTCCATACCTCCGGTTTCGCTGCGCAGGATCAGATCATTACCGACCGAGGCGCTAAGGATGCCCGTCATTGTGGTGCCGGTATCAGCACCGCTGCCTTTTAGATGCACGGTAACCGTCCGGTCGATATAGCGTTTGAGCAGACTGGCGGTGTTGACAAGATCGTATTCATAGTTCTGTTCGAGAATGGAAACTGCGTCGGGGGCGGAGAGACATTTGAAGTTTACGCTGGTCGGGTCGATAGCGGAGGCGACATCGGTAAATTTTACGGTGTTGACCCCCTGCTTGAACTCCATCCGCCGGCGTTCCTTGACCACGGCAAAGTTGTCGTTGTAAATTGTTAATCCAACACCGGGGCCAGGCATCTTTGTCTGGGCGGCGAAGACAGGTGAAGATATAACGATACAGCCTAATGTAATTATTGTAAGCGATGCCTTCATTTGTCAACCTCCCTAATTAACGGTATGAATCGAAAATTAACCACCGGCGTATTTTCCCAAACATAACAGCCCGGGTAAAGTAAAACTTTCGGAATTTAAGCGGTATTTTTCGTGCAAGCCAAGGTCAGGCGTGTCTTTCGGCGACGTAATCGGCTATTTCGAAAAGAGCCTTTTTGGCTTCAAGGTTAGGCAGGAGCTTTATAGAGTCCTTCGCCCCGGTGCAGAACTTCCGGGCCATGGAGCGTGTATATTCTATGCTTCCGGCTTCTTCAAGGAGGTCGAACAGTTTCTGCGGCCTGTCCGCGGCAGAGAGTTTATTTATCAGCAATGCTTTTTTTTTCGCGTCGGCGGTGCTTAGCAGATGGATTATGGGCATAGTAAGTTTTCGTTTTGCCAGGTCCGTCCCGAGTGTCTTTCCGATGCTGTCTTCATCGCCTATTATATCCAGCAGGTCATCGGTTACCTGGAAAGCGATACCGATCTTGAGCCCGAAATCGGACAGTGCAGCAAGTTGTTCCGGTTTGGCGTTTGCGGCCAGTCCCCCGAGATAACAGCAGCTTGCAAAAAGAGCCGCTGTTTTTTCCATCACGATGTCAAGATATTCCTGCCTGTTTAACTGCCAGTTATGCCTCTGTGTGTTTTGTGTCAATTCTCCGTAGCATATACGCACGGTGGTATCGGCCAAAGCAGTAGCGATCTGCCGAGGCTGGAGCCTGGCACAGACGGCAAAGACCTTGCTGAGCAAAAAATCACCAAGTAGGACGGCGGTTTCGTTGCCTGAGAGCACGTTTATTGTAACGGTGTTTCTGCGGCTTTTGGCTTCATCGAGAACGTCGTCATGGAGGAGAGTCGCGATGTGTATCAGCTCGATGACGGCAGCAGTCTTTATATGTGTCGCCGAAAGTGTACCGCAGCTTTTCCCGGCGAGCAGCACCATTGCCGGCCGGAGCATCTTACCGCTTCTTGAAGCAACGGGGGCGATCAAGGCGTTTATAGTCTCACTGGAAGTTATCATCTGTTCGGAGATGAATTGTCCGACCTGGTTCAGTTCGTCCGTGATGATACCGAAGATCTCGGCTGTGTCCATCTCGGCCGTGCTTTGGGCTATCGTTTCATTTTCTTTAGGAACGGGCATAATTGAAGAACTTTTCCTTAAGGAGTTTTGTAATCGGTCCCGGTTTTCCGTCACCAATGATCCTGCCGTCGATATCGACGATGCCGATAACCTCAGCGGCGGTTCCGGTCAGAAAGAATTCGTCGGAGGCGTACAGGTCGAATCTGGTAAGGTCTTTCTCTATGACCTGGATGTTTTGCTCCTTTGCCAGCCGGATCACAGTCGCCCGTGTAATCCCTCCAAGTGAGCCGGCCTCTATAGGCGGTGTATATACGACGCCGTCGTCGACAATAAAGACGTTGTCCCCGGTGGCTTCGGCGACATATCCGAGATGATTATACATAATGGCTTCGCTGGTACCGGCGTCGATGGCTTCTATCTTGGCAAGTATATTGTTCAGGTAGTTAAGGCTTTTGACCTGCGGGGGAATCGCAAGCGGATGGTTTCGAACGGTAACGCAGCTAATAACCTTAAGCCCTTTTTCGTAAAGCTCTTCTGGATAGAGTTGTACATTGTCGGCGATGATGAAGACACAGCCTTGTTTGCACAGGAACGGATTCAGTCCGAGGTCTCCGATGCCGCGTGTAACAACAAGCCTGATGTATCCGTCGAGAACATTGTTAGCTTCAACGGTCTTGAGTGAAGCATCGATAAGGGCCTGCTTGTCCATGGGGATAACCAGGCGGATGACTTTCGCTGACTGGAAGAGCCTGTCGAGGTGCTCGGGTAATTTGAAAATTTTTCCATTGTAGACGCGGATACCCTCGAATACTCCATCTCCGTAAAGCAGACCATGGTCGAAAACCGAGATCTTTGCCTGGTCCTCATCGACAAGCTTGTCTGTTAGCCAAATTTTTAATCCCATAAGACTTCTCCGCTGAACCGCTGTTTTTCAGGCTGGTACAGGCATTTTATACGATCCTTCCGTCAAGAAGTCTAATGACGCTGTGAGCCCGCTGAGCGATCCTGTCGTCGTGAGTGACCATGATAATAGTCTGGCCATCACGGTTAAGTTCTTCAAGAATATCCAGTATACCGTTTCCCGTTTCAAAGTCAAGGTTTCCTGTTGGTTCATCGGCCAAAAGCATTTCGGGGCCGTTAATAAGGGCCCTTGCGATAGCGACCCTTTGCCGCTCACCGCCGGAAAGCTGATATGGCTTATGCTTGATCCTTTGAGCAAGACCTAATCTTTCCATGAATTCATTTGCCCTTTTTTTAGTGGAATTTCTCTGAGCCAGCCATCCTAAGGTGCCCAGGCCGGCCATAACCGGTAAGATAACATTTTCCAGTACAGTCAATTCGTCGAGCAGGTGATAGAACTGGAACACAAAACCGACCTTTTTATTGCGAAAAGTGTTTAACTGACGGGAACTGAACTTCTGTAAGTCGTTGCCGTTGAAGTGCACCGAGCCTTTATCGGGGGTATCAAGAGCGCCGAGAATGTGCAGGAGCGTGCTTTTCCCGCTTCCGGAAGCCCCGACGACCGCGAGGAAGGCGCCTTTTGGTACGGAAAGCTCCAGCCCTTTGAGGACATCGATGGAGCTTTGGCCCATTTTGTAGGACTTATGAATACCGGAAGCTGAGATAATCTCACTCATAAATTTCGCCCTTTTATAACTGGTTAACCTGTAAGGTCTGCGCCGGCAGTCGTCTCGCGGCCTGAATAGTGGGCAGCAGGGCCCCAGCCAGCGAAGCTACTATCGCAGAAACCGCGATAATTGTCAAAACTTCCCATTCAATCTTGTCGGGTATTTCGCCTATGGCATAAACGCTCCGGTCCCAGAGCTGCCAGCCGAAACGCTCGAAGAGCCAGTGTTCCATGTCGTTTATTTTGGCGAGGAAGGCATAGGCGGCAAAAGAGCCAACGACGGCGCCGATGAGACCGACAAGTGTCGCAAAGAACAGGAAAAGCTGGACGATGTCCAGATTAGATACACCGATGCTTTTTAATATCCCGATGTCCTTGCTTTTGTGACTAATGATCATGTAAAAGACGACGAAAATAACAAAGACGGTGATAACTCCGAGCATCATAAAGAGCAGTATAAGCATGATCTGTTCCTTTTCCATCGGTGCTATCGAACTTCTCCGGAAGTCTTTCCAGGTCTGGACGGTAACGTTTTCGAGGAGGTTGGCATATTGCCGGTCTCCGTGTTCGGCGACGAAAGCGGCCCAGAGGGTTTTTATTTTTTGATAACCATTTTCAAGCGGAACTTTTTCTCTGAATTTAATATGGATGGCGGTTGCCCTTGGGACGGCACCTGCCATTCCGCAAAGTTTCTGGGCGTATTCAAATGGTAGATACACTATGTTACCATCGACCCTGGGGATGGCGGTATGGCTGTCGTCGCTATAGCAGAAGCTTTTTGAGTTGACGATGTCGGTTCCGGCTTTTGCCAGTGCGCCTTTTGCGGTCAGCGGGAAACAGCTTATCATCAATTCATACCTTGAAGGTGTCTGGTCGTGATAATATTTTCCCGAGCGGTCGGTCGGTCCGTGCATAATGATAATCCCGACGACACAGCCTGGCAGTTGGGGTTCATAGTTATGGACAAAGGCGTTGGCGGGGTCCGCTTTGTGGTAGAACAGGGTTTCGCCGAAGCCGGTGGCCTTAGAGAAGCTTTCGGGGTCGATGCCCATTATCTCGACGCCGGTATTAGCGTCTCTTGAGGGTTGGCCCATGAGTCCGTAGCTTTTGACGACCGCAGAAGATGCCTTTACGAAATCCTGTTTTTTCAGTTCGGCAAGGAATTCGCCGTAATAGGCAAAACCGACAAGCGAATCGGTACCGACGACACAATCGCCGGCGAAGTTATGGTTGTTCCGCTTCCACTCTATCACTATGCCGTTATGCACCGTCATTACTACGACGACGATAAAGACGCACAGCGCCACCGATGCAATAGCAAGGCAGGTTATGCGCCTTTTCAAAAGATAACGTATTGGAAGAATAAATTTATACATTTAACGTCGATCGATAATTATTCGTACCTTAATATTTCGACTGGTTTTAATCGGGCAGCGACGACGGCAGGGATCAACGCTCCGATCCCGGCGGCCAGGACAGCAACGGCTACGATCCAGACGACGGAACCCCAGTCGATCTGGTTCGGGACGGTGCTGAACGTATAGGTGCTGGACTTCCAGAGCTTTAATCCGAAAATATTACTTATCCACTGTTCGATCGGGTTGATATTTTTGATCACGGCACAACCCATCGCCACTCCAAGGGCCGAGCCGACAAGACCGGTTATCATCCCGAACGCTACGAAGAGCAAGGCCACCGGGCCCGAACCGAGGCCGCAGCTTTTAACGACCGCGATATCTTTTTGCCTGGTCATCACGATCAGGTAAAAAATACAGCAGATAAGCAGGACGACCCCTCCGCTTATGACGCCGAAGATCAGCATGAGCATGGCCATCTGCTTTTTGTACTCGGTAATAAGCCGGGCCTGCATTCCGACTGAAGTATTTATCTCGGTCAGGGAGACAGCATAGGAAGACCAATTCAGTTTTTCCCGGGCGAAGTTTCGGAAGATACTTCTGACCACGGCAAGTGCGGCCTGCGGCTCGATGCCGGGTCCAAGCCTGATATGGATAATGTCGGCGAGTTTTCCTTCGCCAGGGTAAAGCTTTTCGGCGAGTTCTTCGATAGGCAGATAGATGAAGTTTTTGTCGAACTTGTAAATACCGCTGAAGACCACATCGGAGATGATGAGTTTTATGCTGACGGTCTTTTTGTTTTGTCTGGATCTGGTGGTCAGTAAAACTTTTTTGCCGATATTTGTTTTAACCTCCTTCATATTATACTCATCCGTTTTATCATCGGCACTTGCTAAAACACCTATTCCCGCAAAGCCGTAAAGTTCATCGGCCGAATCATTCAACGCAAAATCGGGCTGAGCATTCTGACTCTTTTGTCTGATAAGGCTTTGGGCAAAAGGGGTGACCGTCGTACGCCGGGGCAGTTCAATACCCCAGACCTGAACGGCGCGAACGTTGCCTTTATCCAGCAGCAGAAGTCCATGGCTGGAAAGCACACAGGTAGCGGCGTGGATGTTCGGATTGGCTTGAAGATCGTCGATGAGTTCGTCGTATCGGGATATATTAAGTTCTTCCGGAGCGGTGATAACGATATCACCCAGATGGTCACTTGAGCTTTTCTCGAAGGTATCGATAAAGCCGGTAAACAAACTTGCAACGGTTATCAGCAGGGCGCAGCAAAGGGCAACAGCGGTGATACTGAGCAGGACGACCTTCCTTGCACAAAGATACTTACGGCATAGAAAAAGGCTCAGGTGTTTCATAAACATTCCGCGAATAAATACCGGTACGTGTTTTTGTTATTGCGGCGCGGCTTTTAAGTTTTCATGTATTCTGCGCCGCGGGTTTCAGCAGCGGGAAGAGCACGACATCTCGAATACTCGCAGCACCGGTAAGCAGCATGATCATCCTGTCGATGCCTATCCCGAGGCCGCCTGCCGGCGGCATACCATACTTAAGGGCGGTAATAAAGTCTTCATCCATCGTCGCCATCGATTCTTTCTGGCCCTTTAATTGTGATCTGAAATTTTCTTCCTGCACGGCTGGGTCGTTAAGCTCGGTATAAGCGTTCGCAAGCTCCATCTTTCCGACATACAGCTCAAACCGCTCGGCGAATCGCGGGTCGCGGCTGCTGGTTTTTGTCAGCGGACAAAGCTGGGCGGGGTAATCGATCACGAAGGTGGGGTTGACGAGATTTTTCTCAACAACCGCTTCGAACAGTTCGTTGATGACGACTGCATCGTCCATGTTCGAGGCGTTAATATCCAGTTGGGCGGCTTTTTTCCTCACCGCGGCAATATCATCGATTTTGCAGCCGGCGTACTCGCTGAGCAAATCGGCATATTTGGCGCGTTTCCAGGGGCGGGTATAGTCAACCGTCATATCACCAAACTCGATCTTCTTGCCGTCGCAGTATTTTTCGACCATCGCCGAGATAAGTTCTTCGGTAAGATCCATCATAATATTGTAGTCGGCATAGGCCTGATATAGTTCTAACATAGTAAATTCAGGATTATGTTTTGTGCTCAGCCCTTCATTACGGAAATTGCGGTTTATCTCAAAGACTTTTTCCATTCCGCCGACCAGCAGCCGTTTCAGGAACAGCTCCGGGGCGATCCTCAGGTAAAGATCCATGTTCAAACTGTTGTGGTGCGTGATAAATGGTTTCGCAGCGGCGCCACCTGCAATAGACTGCATCATCGGCGTTTCGACTTCGCAAAAACCGCGATCCTGAAGAAAGTGACGGATATGGGCGATAATCTCGCTTCGCTTTTTGAATCGCTGCATCACTTCGGGGTTTGCCCACAGGTCAACATATCTTTGCCTGTATCGCAGATCCACATCAGCCAGGCCGTGGAATTTTTCCGGCGGCGGCAAAAGCGACTTACTAAGCAACGTCACAGACTCGGCCCATATCGTTATCTCCCCGGTTTTAGTCTTTCCAAGCTGCCCTTCGGCACCGATGATATCTGCCAGTTCCAAAAGTTTCACAAGTTCCCACTGTTCAGCAAGCAGTTTCTTGCTAAGTCCCAATTGAATGGTACCGCTCGAATCTCGAAGGGTGATGAAGATGAGCTTTCCGATGTCCCTGAGCAGGACGATCCGGCCTGCGGCGCAGGCTCGTTGATCTTCTGTGTCTTCGAGGTATCGCGCCTTAATATCCTCGGCGGGTTCTGAACCGTCAAACCTGGCTCCATACGGATCGGCCCCCAACTGCTTCACGCGGGAAAGTTTCTGCTGTCTTTGTTCGACGAGTTTGTCAATTCCTTTTTGCTCTGTCAACTCGTATTCCTTATTTTGAGTTTTTCTTTATCAGCCTCCGGAAGCCGATCCTGTACTATTTATACTAAGCTGCGACTCAGAGTCAAACTCGATATTTCCGCCGAGATGAATAATTTTGCTTTTGAGCACCAGCAGGCCGATGGCTATCTGTGGGTCGGACTCGATGGTCTCCCTGGCAGAATACCGCTTGATCGGGTTGGAAGAGTCATCATGGTCGGCTTTAGCGAGGACTTCATTGGCACCCTGGATCTTCAACATTTTCTGGCCTTCTTTGGTGCGAAGTTTGACGGAGACTTCGACGTCCGGGGTAATTCCCCAGTCCTTCCGGTTGAGTTTTTCCATGATATACCTGTTTTTTACCCGCTGGTCTGAAGGCAGATGGTAATAAGCCATGGTGTATTTAAGCTGCGAGCCGTCTCCGGAAAACGAAGTTATGGTCTGAACAGTTCCCTTTCCGTAGCTTCTTTCGCCGACGATAGTGGCTCTTTTGTACCTTGCGTCCTGCAGAGCCCCGGCAACGATCTCCGAAGCGCTGGCCGAATCTCCGTTTATCAATACCACGATCGGGAAGTCCGGACGGGTCTGTTTCCTGTGTGCCTGCTCATATGTGGAGACCCCCCACCGGGGCTGACTTCTTACGATAAGACCTTCTTCGACGAACATATCGACTATCTTGGCAGCGGTGGAAAGATAGCCCCCGGTATTGAATCGCAGATCGATAATAAGACCTTTCAATCCCCGGCTTTCGAGATTATCGAGAACCCTTTCCATGTCCGGAGCAGTGGTCTCAGAAAAACCTGTGAGGCGAATATATCCAATCTTGTTTAGAGAGTCGAGCATGTGCCTCCATTGCCCGGCATCGGCCCGCTGCCAGCCCTGGATGGTGGGAACGATTACCACGGCACGGGTGATCACAATATCTTCGGTCTCTTCGGAGCCGGTATGTTTTATCGTAAGTGTCACATCTGTGCCTTCGGGTCCTGTGATCTTACTGACTGCACAGTTCATGGTCATATCTTTCGTAGGCTCCCCGTTAACCGCCAGGATAGAATCGTGGGCATCCAGGCCGGACGAATATGCCGGGGTATTAGGTATCAGGCTGACCGCGGTAAGGACACCTCTTACCTTTGAGATGCGGATGCCGATACCTGTAAACTGATTGGTCATGTTTTTCTGGAAATCCTTGACCTCCCACGGCCAAACCAGACTGGTATACGGGTCGAGCGATTCAAAAGAGGCCCTTGCGAACTGGGCAATGACGATTTCACGCGGCAACTCGATGGTTTTATCGTTCAGATCGAGGATGTTCTCGAAGACCCAAAAGAACTTTCGCATGGTAATCAGGGCGCTGGGTGATCGAAGTTCGTCGTGGATAATATCCAGGCCGATCTGCCAGTTCCGGGTTTTTTCGGTCTCGGCCTTAAATGCCATCTCCTTTTTGCTTTTTTCGAGGACCCGTCCGAGAAGCTGACATCGCTTCAGGCCGTCCATGGCCATTTCCGAATAATCGATGACACTGACGTAATTGAAATCCAGTGCCTTTACGGCTTTAATAACCATGTTTTCATTTATCCCCTCGTAACGTTCGATGCTGGTCTCACAAGTGTTGTCCATCAGTGACATCTCTATCACAGCCAATTCGGTAAGCTCATCGGCATGGTCCTTGTACTCTTTATTGTCCTCAAACAGAATTCTCAACCAGTAATAACAATAGGCATAAGCGTCGACCCACTCGCCGTCAGTTTCCAGTTCGGCAGCCAGTTCCAGGGCCCTTTCGATGGACTGCTTTAAGAAGGGATGTTCGCGCAGTTGTTGTTTCCGGCTGTCGTCAGTATATTCCATCGCTTTTACGGCGACCGCGAAGATATCGCTGACCTGTCTGGCAGTGAGCTTTGCGGGATCTTTGTACTTTTTCGTTACATCGTCAAAAGTTTTAAGCTCTTTACTTTCCGAGTCGGCGGCAGGAGTACTTTTTCCAGGAGTGCCTTCATCGCCGGAATCCGCAACGGTCGGTGCATCGTTGGGGTCGGGTTTGTCTAAACGCAGTTCCTCGAACTCTTTGACATGTTCGAGATACCCGCGGCTTCGGGACTCAGTACGCCTCGTATGAACATCTTCGTATTCCTTTATAATTCTCTCGAGTTGTTCGAGTCCACTACTTTTGAGCCCCGCTGAGTCTTCCAGCATACGTGCGGCAGCGGCAAAATCTCCGGAAAGGATCTTCTCGCAGGCTTTATCAACAACGTCCGCAGCCTGCGCCTGCGTGGTTTCTTTCAGGGCTGAAGGAGTCGTCTCTGGAGGAAGCTTTTTGCCTGCACCATATAGCGAAACCGTCACGATGCAGACCGAAACGACTGCCGCTGCAAAGCAGAACAAACAGAACCTGCGATATTTATAAAAAACTCTTAGCAACAAAACAAACCTCATGTTTAATCGGAAACCAAAATTATCGGACGAAAAGTCGGGAAACCAAGGCGCATAATAATTTGCGTAATACAATTATTATCGGGAAAAAAAGGTTCCCTCCTTTGAAATTTCACTCCAAAGGTCCACTCCGGATAATCGGCAGTTATCCCGGGCCGCTCAATCCCTATTACGTGCACTCAGCAGCCTTTCCCACACAGCCGAGGACGTGGAGTTTCCTTTTTACCATTTCCCTGATGGCTTCTCTTCCCGGACCGAGGTATTTCCGCGGATCGAACTCGGAGGGCTTTTCCGCAAAGACCTGTCTTATCTTGGCCGTCAGTGCCATACGAAGGTCCGTATCGATATTGACTTTACAAACTGCCAGTTTGACCGCTTCGCTGATCGCTTCCTCGGGGACGCCCATGGCATCGGGCATATCGCCACCGTATTTATTGATCAAATCCTTAAATTCCTTCAAGACGCTGCTGGAACCGTGCATTACGAGCGGGTAATTGGGTAATTTTTCAGCAACTTTATGTAATACGTCAAAAGCGAGCTTTGGTTCGGTCTTAAACTTATAAGCTCCATGGCTGGTGCCGATAGCGACTGCCAGTGAATCGCAACCGGTCTTTTCAATAAATTCAATGACCTGGTCCGGATCGGTAAGATGTTTTGCGATATCGTCCTGTGAGACCCCCACCACGTCCTCTTCGATGCCTCCGAGCTGGCCCAGTTCCGCCTCGACAACCACGGCGTGGTCGTGAGCATATTCAACGACCTGCTTTGTGATCTTGACGTTTTCGGCAAAAGGCGCATGTGAAGCGTCGACCATGACCGAGGTAAATCCGTCATCGACACACTGCTTGCAGGTCTCGAAGGAATCGCCGTGGTCCAGATGCATACAGATAGGGATGTCGGGGTTTTCTTTAACCGCAACATCGATGATGGCCCTGAGATAGCTCATGCTTGCATAGGCTCTTGCACCCCTCGATATCTGAAGTATCAAAGGTGCCTTTTCCTCGGCGATCGCACTTACGATACCTTGAGTGATCTCCATATTGTTAACATTGAACGCCCCGATCGCATAACCGTTGCGGTAGGCCATTTCAAACATTTTTTTCGTACCTACTAAGGCCATGATAAATTCCTCACAAAAAATAGATTTACTAACTTATTATATTTAAACAACGTTAATATTGTTCACTGACCAGGGGATTAATGTCAACATACTTCCGCTGCCCGAAAGCCAGTTCCTTTATTCCCTCAGGCCAAATACTAAAGGTCACAGCGTCCCTGTCAAGAGATTTGTCCGTAGAAA
>CBDUSK010000024.1:0-11343 GCA_965369915.1 uncultured Phycisphaerae bacterium | reverse complement strand
GCTTTATAGTATCTATTAAGTCTATTTTTGCTTTTTTGCACCAAATCGGGCATCAAGTTTGAAAAGTTTTTTTACCGGCAGATCAAGAACATCCAACACATTTAGAGAAAGCTCGGTCCTTATAATTTCAAGAATTTCCTCGATTCTTGTTTCGTTTTCCGTGATCAACGTAAACCAGATATTATAGTCATCTCTTCTCTGATAGCTATGGGTTACTTCATGAAATGTATTTATAAAAGCTGAGGCCTTCGCAACTCGATCAGGATGCACTCTAATTGCCGCTAAAGTACTGTGAAACCCGAGCTTTTTAGAGTCGAGGCTTAGCCCTATCCTTCTGATAATACCTGTATCAATTAGTTCCTGAATTCGGTCCCAAAGCTCATCTCTGCTTATTTCGAGCTTATCAGCTATAATATTATACGGTTTTGGACTAATGGGAAAATCGTTCTGCAACTCAGATAATATTTTCCTATCGAGATTATCCATTGAAAACCTTAATTTAAGTATCTTAAAACCAGCTTTAATAATAGTTTGATGAAACTTTTATGTCAAGGAAACACTATATAATCTGGACTTTAACCATATAATCATTGTATAATTTGAGTGAATTAGCATGAATTATACCAAAGGAATATTATAAATGGATCATGGTAAGGTATATCTCGTTGGTGCGGGGCCTGGAGATACAGAATTAATCACACTAAAAGGTTATCGTTTAATATCCCAGGCCGATATATTACTATATGACCACCTTATCTCTATGGAACTGCTTTCTTTGTCAAAATCATCCGCCCAACTCATTTCTGTAGGTAAATTCTCCAGTAAGCACACTCTTGGACAAGATGACATTAACAAACTCCTTATCGACAAGGCACAGGAAGGTAAATTAGTTGTTAGGCTAAAAGGGGGTGATTGTTATCTTTTCGGCCGAGGTGGAGAAGAGGCCGTGGCTTGCGTAGAAGCCGGGATAGATTTTGAAGTAGTGCCAGGCGTAACCAGCGCTTTTGCAGCTCCCTGTTATGCCGGAATTCCCCCTACACACAGAGACTATACATCAACTGTCGCTATAATTACCGGCCATAGAAAAGCAGGAGATGACAGACCAATTGAAATACCCAAAACAGGCACTGTCATTTTTCTTATGTCTGTTAGTAACATTAAAAATATTATCCAGACGCTTCTTAAAGACGGCTGGTCAGGTAAAACAAAAATTGCCGCAGTTGAAAACGGGACTTTCTACAACCAGAGAGTCATTACCGGTACGCTGGAAGACTTTCTCGAAAAAACTCAACAGGAAAAACTCGAAACTCCGGCAATTTTCATTGTGGGAAAAGTCGTCGAGCTTCATGAAAAACTCAATTGGTTCTCCAAAAAACCCAATGTTCTCGTCCTCGGCAACCACCCGGAAAAATACAAACAACTTGGAAATATAGTTCACAGGCAAATAATTGACTGTGTCCCTATCGATGATTATAAAGAAGTCGATGAAACGATAAATAATATACAAAATTTTGACTGGATCGTTTTTACAAGTGTCAATGGAGCGAAATATCTTTTTCAGAGGCTCGGCAAAATCCGAATAGATACCAGGAAACTTGCTTCCGCAAAAATTGCCGCTATCGGCAAAACAACTGCAGCAAGACTCTCAGAATATGGGATTATCCCCGACATGGTGCCCGAAAATGAGTCAAGCGCCGGTTTAGTGGAAGAATTCAGCAAGATAGAGATGGGTAATAAAAAAGTCCTTTTACCCCAAGCCGAAATATCTTCTAAAGAATTGCCTGACGGCCTTTTAAATATGAATGCTGATATTAAAAAGATAACCGTATATAAAACTATTGACAAGGATCCCGGACAGATCGACTTCGATTCTATTGACCAAATCCTTTTTACAAGTGGATCGACCGTACGTGCCTTCGTAAAGTATTTCAAAAAAGTTCCTTCTCACATTAAAGTATATGGTCTTGGCCAGCCTACTCTTAACGAGGCAAAAAAGCACAGCATTATCGGTGAGATCATACCTTCAAATGTTTCCAATTAGACTAATAAAGGAAAGATAGTGAGAACACAGAAAAATACCAAACTTTTTCAGCAAGCAAAAAAGGTTATCCCCGGCGGCGTGAACAGTCCTGTTCGTGCTTTCAATGCCGTCGGAGCAAATCCTGTCTTTATTGAAAAAGCCAAAGGGCCTTATCTTTACGATGCTGACGGCAACAGGTACATTGATTATTGTCTTTCCTGGGGACCGATGATCCTTGGACACGCAAACAAACTTGTCCTTGCCGAAGTTAAAAAAGTCATGGCCAAAGGAACCAGCTTTGGAATCCCTACTAAGCTTGAAACCCAGCTTGCTAATATGATCGTCAAAGCGATCGAATCTGTCGATAAGGTACGTTTGGTTAGTTCCGGCACAGAAGCCGTCATGACGGCCATTCGCCTCGCCCGCGGAACTACCGGTAAAGATAAAATAATCAAATTCATCGGAGGTTATCACGGCCATGTCGACCACATGCTCGTCCGCGCCGGTTCAGGTGCCACTACTCTCGGTGCTCCGTCCAGTCCGGGCGTACCCAAAGACTTTACAAAACATACTCTGCTCGCACCATACAATGATCTTAAAGCTGTGGAAAAAGTTTTTACAAAATACCGAAACAGCATCGCTGCCGTTATCATTGAACCGGTTGCCGGCAATATGGGAGTTATCCCTGCTAAGGTAAGCTTTCTAAAAGGGCTTCGCACACTTTGTACCAGAAACAAAAGCATTCTGATCTTCGATGAAGTAATAACCGGTTTCAGGGTCGCTTACGGCGGCATACAAAAACAGCTGGGAATAAAAGCTGACCTGACCTGTCTGGGTAAAATAATCGGCGGAGGCTTTCCTATAGGTGCTGTTGGCGGGAAAGCAAAGATCATGAACAATCTCTCGCCGCAGGGAAGTGTTTACCAGGCAGGAACTCTATCAGGTAATCCTGTCTGTGTAGCTGCCGGGCTTGCGACCTTAAAACAACTCAAATCTCAAGATCCTTACCATCGCCTGAACCAACTAACTCAGCGATTCTGTCAGCAAATTACAGATATCCTTGCAAAATCGGGAATAGAGCATTCTATTAATCAAATTGGGTCAATGTTCACTATCTTTTTCGATTCCGGTCCTGTCGTAGACTATAACTCAGCCTTAAAATCAGATACTCGTAGATTTGCAAAATATTTCAGACAAATGTTAGGATCAGGGATTTATCTTCCTCCATCGCAGTTTGAGGCTAATTTTTTATCAACCAGGCATTCTGAAAAACACTTGGCGCAAACAATTGCCGCCCTTAGAAAATGCAGTCTTTAGAAAAAATATGCTTTTGTGATAAAAGTTTTACACCATGTTATCTTTGAAAAACCACCTTTTGAATTATCTTCTGTGATTTATTCGGGGATCGGTAGTTCATGGAAACGGTGCTCCGGATGATGCCAGGCCGCATCTACAATGCTTGTGTTAGTCAGATAATCATTAATTTTTTTTGTTGATTTGATCCAACAGGCATAAATGCTGCAATTTTCAGGAGTTCCCCCACACTCGCAGTGCTTCATGAAACAATCAGTAAACAATGGTCCGCCTTCAATAGTCTCAAACAATTCGAGCAGACTGATTTCCTCGGGTTCTCTGGCAAAGACATAACCTCTTTTATGATCTTTTGAGGTCTTAATAATATCTGCCTTTATTAGTTTCTGAAAAATTTTAGAAAGATACCCGAAAGGTATCCCTTCTGCTTTAGCTATGACGTTCACCGTAACAGGTAATTGTGTTGCATGCCTGACCATGTACATTACAGCATGTAGACCATAAGCCGTAGCCCGTTTAACTTTCATTCACTACGCTCCTTGTTATTAATTTGTAATTCACATATCTTTCGATACAGACTTGACAAACCCATCCCTAAGACACGGGCCGCCTTTGCTTTGTTGCCGTTATACTTATCGAGTACACGAAATATATGCTCCCTTTCATAATTCTTCAGTGCCAGATTTAAGTTTTCACCGCCTCGATCCAATGATATTGCTTCCGGGCCCACTAAACCTATATCAGATATCTTTATCTGGTCTCCTTCAGCAAATATTATTGCCCGTTCAATTACATTCTGTAATTCTCTTATATTGCCCTTCCATTCATGATTCATAAGAATTTGTAAAGCATCGTCGGCAACACCGGTACACTTTTTCCCCATTTCGGCATTGTACTTACTTATAAAATGCTCAACTAATCTGGGAATATCTTCTTTTCTTTCAGACAATAAAGGGAGATTGATGCCCACAACATTTATTCTATAGTATAGATCTTCTCTAAATCGACCTGACTTTATTTCATGCTGCAAGTTCTTATTTGTTGCTGTGATCAATCGCAGATCAATGTCTATTGGTTCTGTAGCTCCTACCGGTAATATTTGTTTTTCTTCTACGGCTCTTAACAGTTTCACCTGACAACTTGTAGGCATATACCCGATCTCATCCAAAAATAAAGTGCCGCCATTGGCGACCTCGAACAGACCTTTCTTGTCTGATACCGCTGAAGTAAAGCTTCCCTTCTTGTGGCCAAAGAGTTCGCTTTCCAGTAGATTCTCTGAGATCGCGCTGCAATTAACGGCTACAAAACGAGAAGAACGAGTCGGACCCAGTGAATGGATCGCATGTGCGACTAACTCCTTGCCGGTTCCGCTGGCTCCGGTTATTAAAACATTACTTTTGGTATTTGCTACTTTGCGTATCGTTTCAAAAACCTGCTGTATAGCCGGTGATTCTCCTATGATCCGCTCTAAACTAAACTTGGAGCCGACTTGCTCTTTCAGTTCGAGATTCTCTTCCTGTAACTGACGATATTGTAATTGTTGTCTGATCTTAATGATAACATCTTCAAACATTACCGGCTTCATCACATAGTCGCTTGCACCAATTTTGATAGCCTCTACTGCCATTTCAACAGTACCATAAGCAGTAATCATTATCACACGGGTATCAGGGCGGGCTTTCATAGTCTCTCGCAGAACCTTGATACCGTCGGCGCCTGGCATTTGGATGTCTAAAATCGCAACGTCATAAGGTCTTTTTGTGATACAGTCTATTGCCTTTATGCCATCCGCAACGGCCGTAACTTCCATTCCTTCCTCTTGCAGTACCTTGGCAAAAGTTTCTCTGAAGGTCTGCTCATCGTCTGCTAATAGTATCCGGTTTTTCATTTTTAATATCTCACTCCCGTCTAACCTTTTTCGCCGTCTCGAAAAATGTTCTTCCTTTAGACATAAAATTTATATTAAGTTTTATCATTAAGGGACTCGGTCTTTACTTGGCCGGTACTAATGAGGTCTTTTTTCGGCCTGATCGGAATTTGAATCGTTACTGTGGTTCCTTTGCCTGGCTCAGACTCCAGATTAATAGTACCATCAATTTCCGAGATGAGATTATAACTTATATAAAGACCAAGACCGGTTCCCTTGCCGATCTCTTTAGTGGTAAAAAACGACTCAAATGCACGCCTGCAAATATCAGGCTCCATCCCAATACCTGTATCAATAACTTGAATTTTAATCTTTTCATCCTTGAATTCTCTTGTGATCTCAATAGTGTTTTCCTTATCGTCTTTCTTAGCCACTATTGCATCTAAGGCGTTTATAATGACGTTCAAAAGTACTTGCTCAAAATGCAAAGGATTAAGCCAGACCATGGGTAGTTTATTATTCGCATCGTTCTTGAAAACGACTGACTGCGCCCGCTGGTCAAACCTGACCAGGGAAAGAGTTCTGTTTATTATCGTATTAACATCTGCCCACTTATATTCGCTTGTTGCCGGACGGGACAAACTCAGCATACGTTTGAGGATATTGGATATTCGATCAACCTGCTTTCCGATCACAGACATTTGTTCTTTCTGTTCATCAGTAGTCAATTTGCGATACATATACTGGGCCACTGAAGAAAGACTTGCGAGAGGATTGCCTATCTCATGGGCGATACCGCTGGCCATCTGACCGATAGCGACCATTTTCTCACGCTGGGCCATTTCTATACGAGAAAGTTTCAGCATCTCGTTTATTTCCGCCGTCTCTTCGGTCCTTTCCAGTAAATCCTGTTCAAGCTTTTTATGTTCCGTCAGATCCTTCCCAACAACAACATAGCCAAGACGAGTCCCGTCGACATCCATGACCGGACAACTTTTCGCCTCAATATAACTTTTATTCGGATCATTCAAATGAAACTTTACCACACTGTAACTACCGGTAATTTCATCTTTCGTTTCGAAAAGATTTTTCAAATGTTCGGCCAGATCCGGGGAAAATTCTTCTATTGAACTAGTTACAATATGTTCATCTTCACTTTCAGCGCCAGGCGTAGATATCCATCCTTTAGCTTCTGGATTGCAAATGGCAACCTTTCCGTCATTCTTTATAAATATTAACCCCTCTCCCATTGCCTTGATTATGGCGCTAAGAACATCTTTGTTCCTCGCTGCTTCCAATTCCTTGGCGGTCATGCGTGCGATTATAGTACGGGTTAAATACTGTGTCAAAACCACCGTTGCCGCAAAGGCCGTAAAGGCTCCCAATACATATACACGATTTTGCCAAAACGAATCAACAGAGGATAATCGGAGAGGTTGGTGCTTTAGCCAAAACCATTCATTCATTTCACCGATAGCGATCAGGCCGAACAATGAGATCGCGGATATGCTCACACTGAATGATAGTATCCTGGGAAGAATTATTGTCGCTATGATAACATGGAACACATAGAAAAATGTAAATGGATTAGTTGTCCCGCCTGAAAAATGTATAAGCACGGTCAGGATGATCAGATCCATCTCTACCTGAACAATTCCCAATAAAATGCCTCCGGGACCGCCGGTAGTACCATGCATCCTCACAGCCAAAGCATAGACGAAGTTGCATAACAACAATAATACTGCGCAAACGTAAATCGGAGTAACATTTTCCAACACCGGGAAAACATAAGTACAGATCAACCCGGTAAGGACAATACCGATAACAGCGAACCATCTTAGTCTTATCAGCCACTTAAGTTGCTCGATAAGTACGCTATGCATGAAACGAGGCGGCTTATCCTCATTAGAACTAAATAATGCTGTTTCATTAACCATTTTCTTCAATTCCAAATCCCTATGAACTAATCAGGCATTTGAAAGACCTCTCCTGATTCAACCATCTTTTTTTGTTTTTCTTTATTCAGCCCTATCTCTTCATCAGTAAGATAGCACCCCGGGTCAGGTGCCCAGGGGTCGTTAAAATACAGGTCCGCACGCACTCGTAAGCTGCCGCCGCAGGCATCAAAGAACTTACAAAGACGACATCTGCCCTTAACATAACTACGACGGTCCCTTAAACCTTTGAGCAAAGGCTCATCGGGATTTGACCATATCCGGCTGAAAGGCTTTTCATGAACATCGCCCAGATCGTAGTGTCCCCAAAACTGGTTGGCATGGACCTTGCCGTTAAAATCAATGCACCCGATTCCAACACCGCTGCTGTTCATACCTCCGCCATTCCAGGACAGGAGTTCCCACACTTCCTTGGCACGTTTTGGATCTTCCTTCAGTAGTTTCAGATAAACGTATACTCCATCGACATGATTATCCACGGTCAGGATATCCGTTACTTTTCCTGCGTCCTTAAATGCCTTCGTCCGAGCCATGATCTTTTCGATAGCTTCCCTGCTTTGAGCATGAGTAAGGTCCTCTTCAAATATCCCTTCACCTCTGCCGCTTGGAACAAGATGATAAAAACAGGCACGTTCGATATTGTTTTCATCGAAGAAATCGAACAAAGCGTCCAGGTCCTCGACGTTCCCCTTGGTTAGTGTAAGTCTTAAGCCTATTCTTACTCCCGCTGACTGGCAATTTTTTATCCCTTCCACTGTTTTTGCAAACGCACCGGATACGCCTCTGAACTTATCGTTGATCTCGCCGATCCCATCAAGACTGATACCCACATAAGAAACACCTGCATCTTTGATTCTTTGTGCCGTGTCAGCCTTTATAAGCGTTCCATTAGTGGAAATAACAGTTCGCAATCCCTTGTTCCCGGCATATTCCAGCAATTCGAACAGATCATGCCTCATCAGAGGTTCGCCGCCGGAGAATAATACAGAGGGAACGCCGAACTCGGCAAGATCATCAAGCACTGCTTTTGCCTGCTCGGTAGTAACATCGTTAAAGGTTTTGCCGACTCCGCTGTCGTTGTAACAATGAACACACTTCAGATTGCAATTCCGAGTGATATTCCAGACCACTATAGGCTTTCTCTCGGAAGCTTTCTTCGGTACTACTTCGCCGGGTTTTTCACCGGAACCGCTTTTACCGTATCTTAACCAGTCTCCGGGAGTTACTTCCCGGCAATACAGTTTGCTGATATTGATCAAGCAGCTGCCCTTTCATATCATAAAAAAAACACTTATACGATTTATTGACTTAGCCGAGGAGGGACATATCCGCAAAACGGTTCCTCAGCCATATAATTTCCCGTTGCCGCATACGCTCTTGCCCTGCATCCTCCACAGACTTGTCGATAACCGCAGGCTCCGCACTTGCCTTGGAGTTTGCTGGTGTCGCGCATTCTCGCAAGATCTTCACTGCCTTGCCAAATCTCTTCCAGGGAGCTTTCCAGAATATTCCCGCAGTTCACCGGAAGATACCCGCATGGAAAAACATCGCCCTGATGACCGACAAACAAAACTCCCATCCCAGCGAGGCATCCGCGGGACGAACCGCCGGGATGACCTTTACCTGGTATCCCGGGATGAGCATTTTTCGGCATAGCAGTGCTTCGTGATTTAGCTAAACCCTGCTCCCTGATCACTCTTTCGTAGTGAGGTCCGCAAGTAACTTTTACCTGAATATCACCCCTGCTGTCCAGCCGGGCGATCTTTACCATCATGTCTTCATATTCTTGAGAGTCGAGCATATCATCCGGATCAAACTCTTGTCCGCATCCTACGGGAACCAGCATGAAGATATGCAGCGCCACCGCGCCGAGCGACCTGGCCAGAGCGTAAATATCTTCTATCTGGTGAGAGTTATATTTCGTAATAGTTACATTGATCTGGAAAGGAACTTTCCTGGATACAAGATTCTTTACCCCTTCGATCGCCGATTCAAATGAACCTTCCTGTTGCCGCAGCTTGTTATGAACTTCGCTGGTTGCACCATCCAGACTTATCGAAACACGTTGAATACCATTATCTTTAATGAGCCCGGCGGTAGTTTCATCTATTAAAGTTCCGTTGGTGGCAAGAGCTGAAACGAGTCCGCATGAATCCGCAAAAGCGATTAATTCAAACAGATCTTTTCTGCACAACGGCTCACCGCCTGAAAAAACCAGGATAGGCATGGATCCCTGCTTTTTACCCAAACCGGCTAATTGTTCTATCATTGTTTTCGATTGACAAGTCGACAGATCAGTATCTGCCACATCATTGGTTTCCACTCGCCGACAATGTGCGCAGCTAAGATTACACTTTATCGTAGTTTCCCAGAACAAAAGCCTTAGCAGCTGTTTCTTGTTACCGCCTTGATCCATTATTGGCCTTTCCTTTTTTCCTTATCCTCAACAAGGACCTCCCGAGCATGCTCGACTATGCTGCTGGCTAACTTTGTCGCATCGGCTACACCTTGTTCCTTGGCTATAATACTGATATTTTTGATAACACAATGCAGAAGTTTGTGTACCACCCTTGAAACAGTTTGCTCCATTACTTCTTTGCAATTTGCGTCCTGACGATGACCGACAAAAAAACGGTCCAGTTCATTTTGTCTTATTTGATCAAAAGTGGCCTTTATTTGACCTATCAAAGGACCGATATCCTTAGTTGTAAACCAGTCCATAAATTCCGTTGCTTTTTCACAAATGATCTCTATGGCCTGGGCAACATCCTCATGACGCAGTTCGATGTTCTCCTGAACCACCTGAGCAAGATCGTCCACGCTATAAAGATAAACATTCTCGATCTCGTTGATCTCAGGGGCAAAGTTTCTCGGAACTGCAATGTCGATTAACAACAAAGTTCTTCCACGCCTTTGGGCCATCACTTCGGTAAATGAATCCTTGTTAAACAGGTGTCCCTGAGTTGCAGTAGCTGCTCCGACAACTATATTTGCTTCAAGAAGTTCCTTGTCGAGATTGCCCCATTCATTGAATGATACGCCATATCGCCCTGCTACTGATTTGCCTTTCTTAGCGGACCGATTGATTACAGTTATATTGCCGCACTTTATATTTAAGAAATGTTCAACCAGAAGTTCGCCCATTTCTCCGGCACCGACGACTATGACCTTCGCAGAATTGATGTCCTCAAAAAGCTGTTTGGCAAGTTCTACGGCTACCCCGGCTACACTCACACGCTGCTTAGTGATCGAAGTGCTCGTATATATCTCTTTGCTCGTATTGAAGGCGCAATGAAATAAATGATTTAATACTTTGCCGGCGCTATTAACCTCGCGGGCAAGTCGGTAGCTTTCCTTGACCTGGGCGTTGATCTGAGATTCCCCCACAACCATACTGTCAAGGCTCGATGTTACCGTTAACAAATGTATTACAGAGTCCTCATCAAAAGACGTATATAACAGATCTTTGAATTCCTCGGCACCGACCCCGCGAGATTCAGATAAGAACTTAACTATATCATCGGGCCCGAGTTCCTCGGAATTTTCTGTTGCACAGTAGATCTCGACCCGATTACAGGTCGAAAGCAGTACGAACTCCCCTGCAGGATATCTTTCTTTGAGCTGCCTTAGAGCCCCAAGAGTCGCCTCAGGATCATAAGCCAGCCGCTCTCGAATATCTATCGAAGCGGTTTTATGATTTAGTCCTAAAATGAAAATACGCATTTTCCGTCTTATTCTCTTAATTCGATCGTTTCCGGGGTTTCGTTACTGCCAAAGTCATGGGCTGAACCGCAAAAGACCGATGCGCCAATTATTGCAAACAGGATCAGAAAAAATGCCAGCATCGTTATTTGCGCTATCGATTTGCCCTTCAAGGCTAAGGTATGCCGAAAAGTTAGTATCATTCCTACTAAGATCCACGCTGCGGCGATTATTATAATTTTTGAATCAGTTAACCAATCATAAATACTTATCTGAAGCGTGTCCGATTTTAACACAGCCATGCCAATACCACTGACTAATCCGAAGGTCATAAACACAAAACATGCTTTTAAACCGAACAGATTCATATGTTCGAGTTTTTCAATATTTGGGATCTTACCTACAACTTTCATGACCTGTTTGTTTTTAAGCCGCTGTCTGCACAATAAAAATAAAATTGCCATTGCGGTGGCAAATGAGATCATCGC
>CBDUSK010000023.1:0-11478 GCA_965369915.1 uncultured Phycisphaerae bacterium | reverse complement strand
GGCCTTCGATACCGCCTTTAACCTCCGGCGAAGCATGTTTTCTTCTTATCTCCTCGACCATCTTGGCATGCTCGACGCCGCCGGAAGAAATGCTCGGCGTTAGGATAAATATGATCTCCGTGGCCTTTTCTTCAAAATCCTTACTTGAGAACAGTGCGCCGATTATCGGAATATCTTTAAAGAAAGGAACTCCGCGGATCACTGACCGCTTTTCTGATTTTCTCATGCCCCCGATTATAAGGCTCTGGCCGGGCTCTATCCGGTTTTCCTCAACTTTTATGGATCTTTCCGTTATGATAGCCGTCTGAGCTACACCTTCCGGTTTAGAACGTGAACCGATCGTAATATCCGTTTTCAGGCCAATTGACCCATCGGAAAAAACCGAAGGCGTTACAGTAAGAGTATCTTCAACCCATTTGTACTCGGTCAAACTATACGCATCACTGATTCCTGTAACTATTATTTCAGTTGGAGCAAAGTCTCTGATCGTTACTGTGGCTTCTTTGCCGTTTACTGTTTCGAGAGTCGGATTCAGGAGGATCTTGAGATAGCCCCTTGAAATAAGCATGTCAACGACAGCCCGGACCTGGTGACCGGGAACTCCTTTATCTATCCAGTATCCAAAATCAAGACCGAAAGTCGAACGTGTCGATTCTCTCAGAGAAGCTCCCGGAAAGGCTGGGTCCAGAGAAGTTAAAACACCAGTTAAGGGATTGAATGTACCCCTTCCCGCTCCGATCGTGATCCCCTCGCCCAGGAAGTTTTCTATCAGGATCGAGGTTTCATAGTCCATAGTTACATCGCCGAAACGTTCTAAGATAAGGCAGTCGATATTTACCTGGATAGGCGGGACGTCAACGTTTTCAAGGAAATTCAGCACCTTATCAATTTCAGCATCGTTCGGGCAGTGAACGATCAATTGATTCGTAGCAGGGCTTGCTGAAACATCATATCCGGCAACAACCGTTCTCTTGCCTGCGTCACCGACAGGCTTGGTGCAGAACTGGTCTTTTACAAGTTTGGCAAGATTATCTGCACTGTGGTGTTTCGTGAAATAGAAAAGCTTTACGCCGTCTTTAGTAGTGATCCTTTTGGGCGGGGTCCTGTACAGGTCAGGAAGTGTATTTGTGATATTAGGATTCTCCCTGATCTGGCTTAATTCATTCAGAATTTCCCTGGTCTGGATTTCAGTGGGCTTTAAAGCAAAGAAATCTCCGCATCCTGAAAGAGACAAGATCGCAAGAGCGCTCAGGCCGTAAACCGATGCCAAACGCCGGAGATTTTTCACAAAAGTATTCGGATGAGGATTGCAATAGGTATTCATAATAACTCGACAATTACCTTACGATCACTATCCGCAATTGTCAAGATTTTTTTGGGATAATGAGCGGTATCGGTCAAATTATTCGACTAAATGGCCAAATTGTGCTATTTTGCTCAGTGTATGGGAACAAAAAACCAGCAAAATGTTAGTGTCGGGTTCGTAGCGTTAGGCTGTCCGAAGAATATCGTGGACAGCGAGAAGATGCTTGCCGAGATCGGCCAGGCCGGTTTCGTATTAAGCAGTGACCCCGACAACGCGGATGTTGTTGTGATCAACACCTGCGGATTCATAAAACCCGCCAAAGACGAAGCGATAGCGGCGATCAGACAGGCCGTCAGTCAAAAGAAGAAAGGCAGGGTAAGAAAAGTCATCGTCGCCGGGTGTCTTTCACAGCGGATGGGCAAAGACCTCTTAAACGAAGTCAAGGGGATAGACGCCATCGCAGGACTACAGCAGAGAGACAATATCGCACAGATAATAAAAGAAATATTGACACAAAAAAACCCCAGCGGCGTTTACTTAGAGCAGCTAAGTACCGAAAGTCACGACGACCGGGGCAGGCTGCTTATCACGCCCGGGCATTGGGCGTATCTTCGGATCAGCGAGGGATGCGACCGGAAGTGTTCGTTCTGCACGATACCGGCGATCAGGGGGCCGTTCAGGAGCAAGCCCGCCGAACTGGTTCTGGCAGAAGCCGAAGAGCTTGTCGAAAACGGGGCGGTAGAACTCAGCATCATCGCCCAGGACAGCAGCTTTTACGGAAAGGACCTGCGGATACAACACGGGTTAAGCAAGCTGATAAAAAAGCTCGAACAGATCGACCGGCTGGAGTGGATCAGGTTAATGTATCTTTACCCTGCCGCTATCGGCGACCGGCTGATCGAGACCATCGCGGCAAGCGACAAGGTCCTTAATTATATCGACATGCCGATCCAGCATATAAACGACGAAATACTCCGGGACATGCGCCGGATCGACCGAAAGGAAAAGACCGTCGAACTTATCGAAAAGCTTCGCTCTGTTATGCCGGACGTTGTGCTGCGGACGACGGTCATCGTGGGCTTTCCGGGTGAGACGGAAGCGAAGTTCGCCGAACTGCTTGATTTTATCCGCTGGGCGAAGTTTGACGCCCTTGGGTGCTTTACTTTTTATCCGGAGCTCGAAACCGCTGCCGCTGAGCTTCCGGGACAGATACCGCAGGCCGTTAAGAAAGAACGGGCGGAAAAACTGATGCTGACCCAGCAGCAGATAGCCTTTGCCCGCGGAAAAAACCGCATCGGGCGCCAATTAACCTGTCTGGTCGATGAAGTCGCCGAAGCCGGCGTCGGTTTCGGACGATTTTACGGCCAGGCTCCGCATATCGACAGTATCTGTATCATCAGAGACTGCCCCCCACAAACGGGCAGGTTTCTCAAGACGAAAGTTATCGATATAAAAGACTACGATTTGGTCACACAGGCGATTTTTTGATTGAATTATCCGCCCGATAAAGGTAAACTTTTGCCGGTTCGATATTTATTTACGGCTTGTGGGTTGAATAAAGGCTTAAACGAAATGGATACCCGGGGCAACAACAGGATAATAAGGTTCATACCTAACGCTCTTACGTTTGGCAGGTTGTTTCTGACAGTCATCTTCCTGGCGATGATCCTTTATGCTCCGCAGACCGGCAAAGACAAACCTTCCGGTTTTCTGCTTACAGCATTTATCCTGTTCGTGGTAACGGGCGTTACCGATATCGTTGACGGGGTAATCGCCCGAATGTTTAATGTTACCAGTAAGTTCGGGAGGATGATCGACCCGTTGGCCGACAAATTCCTGGTCTGCGGAGCGTTCGTCTGCTTTGCCATCGCGGGACAACCACACCTCGATAATTTGTCCCTGGCTCCGATGACAATGGAGATACTCCGCTGGGCGACGGCATTGATCATTATCGCGAGGGAAATATTCGTTACGGTCCTGCGTCATCTGGCTGAAGCCCGGGGCATCAATTTCGCCGCTACGGTCTCCGGCAAGATAAAGATGTTCCTGCAGTCCTTCGGGATCGGTACGATCATGATCAAGTGGGCCTATGTCTCACGCGAGTGGGGTGACTGGTTCACCGTGGTCGCGTTGTCGCTTATGATCATCTTTACGGTCGTCTCCGGCGTCCGCTCGGTACAGCGGCCCATCAAACAGCAGGACTGACCGTGTTTGTTAAGGCTTATCCGTTCGGGTTGCAAAGGCCGCATCCCAATCTTTCCACACCGCCTCGGCACCGGTAGATCTTATCATTTCCGCGACCTGGGCGGCGGAACGTGTATCGTCGATCTCGAACTGCCTGGCCGTATCGACCTTGCCCGAATATCCGCCGGGATTGGTCCTGGAGCCTGCACTTATCCGGGTTACACAAAGCCTTACGAGATTATCTCGCATCGCAGCCCTTTCGCGGGTTGACAATACGATGCCGGCATCGGGAAAACATAACCTCAGGGCAAGTGCCATCTGGACAAGCTCTTTGTCGCTGACGAGATGGTCGGATCGGCTGGTGACGTTCAGCGCGGGACGCAGCCGGGGAAATGAAAACGACACCTGCCCCCGCCAGTACCGTTTCATCAGGTAAGCGGCATGTTCTGCAAGGGCGAGCGTTTCGAGCCGGAAGTCCGCAAGTCCCAGCAGCACACCTATCCCCATCCTTCTTATGCCCGCCGACCCCGTCCGGTCGTGAATACTCAGCCTGTTGTCGTAATCGCTTTTCGGGCCCGCAATATGATACTCGGCGTATATCTTTCTGTCGTATGTCTCCTGGTAGAGGGTGACCCCGTCGATGCCGGCTTCGAAAAGGCTGCGGTAATCGTCCCGGCTCATGGGATATACCTCAACGGAAATGGAGCTGAATTTCGATCTAAGCCTGCCGGCCAGTTTCGCAAGGTAATCGGTGGTTACGAACTCCGGGTCCTCGCCGCTTACTATCAGTATATGCCTGAAGCCTTCCGAGGCGATAATATCCGCATCGGCCATGGCCTGGTCGATAGTCAGCCTGGTCCTGGGAATTTCGTTGGTCCGGTTATAGCCGCAGTATCGGCAACTGTTAAGACAGTAGCTGGAAACATATAAAGGCGCATACAACTGGACCGTCCTGCCGAAACGCTGAACGGTAACGCGATGGGCCTGCTGTGCCATCTCTTCGAGATAAGCTTCTGCCGCGGGACTTATGAAAGCTGCCAGTCTTTCGGGGCTGTAAGACGATACCGCCCTGTCCAGGTGCCTGAGGACATCTTCTTCGGTAACGTTTCTCAGAACGTCCGCCCACCCACCGTCGTTGCTGTCCAGCCGTTTCTCGGCTAAGAGTGTTTTTATATCCTGCAGCATTTAATCACCGTTTCTTAAAAAGCCCGTAAGAGGACTTGATGCATGCCCGATCCTGCTTTGTCCGGCAAGACCGGCTAAATACGCGCCTCTTCCGGCTTCGGTCGCTTTTTTAAAGGCAATTGCCATCTGCACCGGATCGTCGGCGGTGGCGATAGCGGTATTAACCAGCACGGCGTCTGCGCCTGTCTCCATAGCTTCTGCTGCATGCGAAGGACTTCCCAGGCCGGCATCGACGACCACCGGCACCGTGGCCTGGGCGATTATTATTTCTATGGCCGACTTTGTTTTAAGACCCTGATTCGAGCCGATGGGACTTGCCAGGGGCATCACCGTTGCGGCGCCTGCATCCTGAAGCTTCTTGGCGAGTATCGGGTCGGCGTTGATATAAGGCAGGACTACGAAACCTTCTTTGATAAGAACCTTTGCCGCTTTAAGGGTCTCGGTCCCGTCGGGCAAAAGGTAATACGGGTCGGGTGTTACTTCGAGTTTGAGCCAGTTAGTTCCGGTCGCGGCGCGGGCCAGCCTTGCCAGACGCACCGCTTCTTCGGCATCGCGGGCACCTGAGGTGTTGGGCAGCAGCAAGTATTTGTCACGGTCGATAGCCGATAACATATCGTCGTTATCGTTTTCGATATCGACCCTGCGAAGCGCCACGGTAACCATTTCGGTACCCGAAGCGGCGATGGCGCCAGCCATTATTTCATTGGAGGCGTATTTGCCCGTCCCGATGAAAAGTCTCGACTCGAATACTCTGTCAGCAATTTTGAGCTTGTCCAAAAGTTTAACCTCCGCCGACGAACCGGATCAGCTCGATAGACTGACCGGGATCAAGTTTAGTTTCTGCAAAGTCATTTCGTTTGATTACTTGGCCGTCAATTTCGGCGACTACGGTTGCATGATTGATGTCCAGGTGGTCTAAAAGAGCCGAAAGGGTCCGGGGCATCTTTCCGGCTGGAAACTCTCTTTCGCTGCCGTTGATCTTAAGAGTCTGCATCACTGCCTCCGAACCCGGAAACTTTCATCTCGTAAAAAACATAAAACATTTTATATTCCTATAAAAAAAGCACCCCGCCAAAAGGGTGCACTAACTTGGTGTTCTTGCCTCCCTTCGCCGGTATTAACCAGATCAGGTTCTAAGGGTTATCGCTTCGGCAACTTCTCAGCCTGGCCCGGCAGGGCCGTGGGCACCCCTGACAAATCTAATTATATACGGGGGATCTTAACCAATGGGTCGAAAAAATGCAAGCTTTTAAAATAATTGCGATTTGAAAAACGAATAACAAATAGTTCAGGCGAAAAAACTTATCGATCCGTTAATATTTTTTCCTGAATCTTGCGGTGGGTATGTTCATGAGCTTGCGGTATTTTGCGACGGTACGCCGGGCGATCTTTCCCGCCCCCATCTCGATGAGTTCTTTCCGGATATCGTCATCGTTTAACGGGTTGGACTTATCTTCAGCGTCTAAGATCTGCTGTATGCGTGCCCTTATCGCGTCCCAGCTTTGCTGCTGCCCGTCGTCGGCTTTCATTCCGCCGCTGAAAAACCCTCGTAATGGCAGTATCCCGCGAGAGCACTGCATGTACTTCCCCGCCACGGCACGAGAGACCGTGGCGATATGAACCCCGACCTCATCGGCCACCGTCGCCATAGGCAAAGGCTTTAAATATAATCTGCCCTTGTCAAAGAAATCCTTCTGATGCTTTACAAGGACCCCTGTAACTTTGAGCAGGGTGTTCTTCCGCTGCTCGATAGCATCCATGAGCCACTGGGCAGAGCGGATATTCTGCTGCAGGAATTCCCGCGTCTTCGTATCTATCTTGCGGTTCCTGGCCATCGTCGAGTAGAAACTGTTCACACGCAGATTCGGAATACGCGTATCGGTAAGAGAGACCATATACCCGGAACCGTTCTCAGTGGCCTGGACGATCACGTCAGCGGTGATGGGATGATTGTTGTCTCTTCCCACCTGCAGGCCGGGAGAAGTATCGAGTTTGCTCATGCGCCGGATCGCGGCGTTGATCTCATCGAGCGAACATTTCATCTTCTTGGCGATTTGCGGCAGACGGTTCTCCAGCAGCTCGTCCCAGTGCTTCGAGACCAGCCGGCTTTCAAAGGACATGTCCTCAGGGAACTGGGCCATCTGGATCAGCAGACATTCCTTAACGTCCCTTGCTCCGACGCCGGTCGGTTCGAGCTTTTGAACCAACTCCAGCGCCTGGTTAAGATGTTCCATTCCAAACTTATGTTTGTCCTTGTTATGAAGCTGTTCCAGCCGGACGGTAAGGTAACCTTTCTCATCGATGTAATTTATTATCAGATCTCCGGCCTGTCTTACCAGTTCGTCGGTCTCGATGAGCCGCCACTGATCTGTCAGACGTTCATTCAGAGATTTTTCCTGGGCTGCCGTATTGCGAAGTGCCTCCATCTTCTTGTCGGGATCACCGGATCTGCGTAAGGACCGAATCGAAGTCCTGTCAAAATACTCCTTAAATCCATTCTCTGTGTCCCCGATACTGTCAAGACGCCGGAAGTCTTCGACATTGTCGGAATCGTCCTTGACAACGAATTCTTCGGTCTCGGTGTTATCTGCCGACTCTTCCTGTTCGGCAGATATGCTCGCCATCTCCGCACCTTCCGGGTTTGGGTTGTCCTCGACCTGCTCCAGCACGGGGTTGCTGCTCAGTTCTGCTTCTATTTTTTCCTGAAGAGCCAGCAGCGGAAGCTGCAGTACTTCCATCGACTGGATCATGCGCGGAGCGAGCTTCATCTTCTGCTCCATCCGCATCTGTCCTGTCATCGACATTTTCATAGGTTCATCACCTTATACAAACTCCCCTCACTGGAAACTCTTAAAGGCCATATATATTATACCAAAAACCGCATAAAAATGATAGGTCTAATGAAGAGTTCTCTTGGAAAAATGTTCTCCCCCGGTGTTTTCTCGCCGGAAAGATACATTTTTTCTACTCCAATTGCTGTCTTGCGAGTATTGCATCGGCCAGTATCGAACCGCTGGCATATTCGATATTACTGCCGGTTGGCAGTCCGCGCGCCAATCGCGTGATCTTCACTCCCAAAGGCCTGAGCACAGAAGTAATATAAAGGGTTGTACCGTCACCCTCGATATTGGGGTTGGTCGCCATCACCACTTCCTCGATGCGGCCTGTGCGAACCCTTTTTACCAGTTCGTCTATCGTCAGGTCGCTCGGCTCGATGCCCTCAAGAGGAGCGATATGCCCGTTAAGTATATGATAAACCCATTTGCACAACCCGGTCTTTTCCAGGCTTATCACGTCCCTGGGCTGCTCGACCACACAGATAATGCTTTTGTCGCGTCGGGGATCCGAGCATATCCTGCAGGTATCGGACTCGGCAAGATTAAAACATATCCCGCACTGCTTTATATTGATCTTTACATCGTTTATCGCTTTGGCAAGAGCCATTGCCTCTTCGGGTGCGGTTTTGAGAATATGAAACGCCAGCCGCTCGGCTGTCTTCGGACCGATACCGGGCAGTTTGCCGAACTGCTCGATCAACTCATTCAGACTGTCGGTATATGCCGGGTTCATTGGTTATTTTTGTCCTCTTCGATTCCCGTGATCGTAGCGTTTAAACCCGAGATCAATTTTTTGACCGCGGGGTCGTTCATAACTTCCTTTTGCATCTCCTGGCCCGACAGTCTCTTGCCGGTGCCGGATTTTTTCCCATTCTCGGCGCTTATTTCGAATTTTACCTGTATATCGGTTCCTATGGCTTTACTTAACAGCAGTTGTATCTGCTGGGTGCGTGAAGGCTTCTGGCACATGGTCATCGAAAATTCCGAGGACGGCCCGAACGCCAGCGTCAGTATGTTGTTTTGAAGGTCGGCTGGTTCGGTCGGATCGAGCAGCCCCGAGATGTTGGCGTTTTGGCCCTTTACCGCTTCGAGTATCCCGGGCCAGTTGTCCTTTATCGACTCTATACTTATCTTGCCGCTAAGGACCGGTTTTTGCTCGGCCGCAGGCGGTGTCTGCTCGGCAGAAATTTTTACCGGAGCGGTTACTCGCCCAGAACCGCTGTCAGATGCTCGCTTTTTTTTTACGACGGTTCCGCTGCGGCCGGCACCGGCTGAATCGACCCGCGAAAGTAATTCGCCAACGCTGAGGAAATGTTCGCTAAGTGCCAGTCTTAACATCGAGGCTTCCAGCAGGGCGCGGGGGTTGTCGCTGTTCTTGATGGTCCAGCGAAGTTTTTCCAACGCCGTGATATTATAGATCAGCCCGGGAACGTCGAACTTATCACAAAGCAGCTTCATCTGTTTGCGCTCTTCGGCGGTCAGAACCAACAATTCACTCTTTTCAGAGGCCGACTTTATGACCATAAGGTCACGCATATGATCGGTCAGCGAATCGGAGACCTGGTTGCAGGTAAGCCCGCTCGAAAGCAATTGGTCCATTGCCTCAAGAACACCTGCCGGATCCGAATCGCCGATCTTTTCGAGCAGGCCGCATATCTTCTCACGGTTCGGTTCGCCGAGAAACTCTTCGAGTAACTCGAGGCCGAGCGGCTCGGAACCGGTGCTTATAAGCTGGTCGAGAAGACTCAGGGCGTCTCTCATCGAACCGTTCGCTAATCTGGACAGACGCAGGACAAGGTCATCGGCGAACTTGATCTTTTCTTTTTTCAGTATGCTCTTAAGCTGCCCGGCGATAAGCACCGGACGTATACTGCCGAAATCAAACCGCTGACACCGCGACTGTATCGTGGCTAACACCTTGTTCGGCTCGGTGGTGGCGAAGATAAACTTGATATGGTCGGGCGGCTCTTCCAGTATTTTGAGCAGAGCGTTGAATGCGCCCGTGCTGAGCATGTGCACTTCGTCGATGATGTAGATCTTATATCTTGCCCGGGCAGGGCGGTAGATCGCGTTTTGTCGAAGCTGCCGAATATTATCCACCCCTGTATTGGATGCCCCGTCGATCTCGATAACGTCGATGTCTTCGCCGATATTAATTGCCGTGCAGCTGTCGCATTTACAGCAGGGCTCGGTCGTCGGCGCCTCAGCCTTAAGACAGTTAAGGGCCTTAGCAAGGATCCTCGCTATGGTCGTCTTGCCGACACCTCTTGTGCCGGTGAACAGGTAGGCGTGGGCGACCTTGTCAGCCTTGATGGCGTTCTTTAAGGTCTGCGCAACGGCGTCCTGACCGATGACATCATCGAACGTCTGTGACCTGTATCTTCTTGCTAAAACAGTATAAGACATATCGTTATTTTTAAAAGGTGGTCGGGTTTACCACAGCACAACGGAACTGACGCTTATGGCTGCTCGGTTCCCCGTCTGACCAGGTTCGCGTGCCCCGCTTGCATGGGACCCGACCACGAAATTGACTGTTGTTTTCAGCCCTTATTGCCGGGACAATGGCAGTATAGCTGTTCTCAGGAAAATTTCCAGAAAAAGATTTGTAATTGTCCATACCCGTCTATAATATTACTATGGGTAAGAATTTAACGCCCCAAAAACATCGGTAATATTAGGATTCAAGTTCTTAAAGGGGAGCATATGATAGTAAGAATTGAAGATACCTGTACTGCCTGCGGAATGTGTGTGGATATCTGCCCGGAGGTCTTCGACCTGGGGGACCTGATAGCCGAGGTCATCACCAACGATATACTTCCTGAATCCGAGGATGCGGTCACAGAGGCCGCCGAGGAATGCCCCGTCGAAGCGATCGTTATCGATTAGCTTAGCCGGACAGTTCTTTGCTCCTGTTGGCTGCTGCCGTTAGAGCATCAGTGACCATCTCGCCGAATTGTTTTTCGGCAAAGACCTTGATCGCAGCTTCGGTGGTCCCGCCGGGAGAGGTAACCTTTTTTCTCAACTCAGCCGGGGTTTCGCCTTGTACATCGGCGCTTTCTGCGAGAAGCGCAGCGCCTTTAGCGGTCTGAAGCACAAGCTCCTTTGCGACGTCAGAAGACAGCCCCAGCTTCTCGCCTGCTTTTATCATTTCCTCCATCAAAAGGAAAAAATATCCGGGCCCGGAACCGCTCACCGCCGTTACCGCGTCGATAAGTTCTTCGCTTTCTACCACCACCGCCTTTCCCACAGCAGAAAATATTTTAAGGGCCGGTCCCATGGCCTCTTTCGGGGCGTTTCCTGAATACAGCGCACTTGCTCCCTGACCTATAAGGGCCGGTGTATTAGGCATGACCCGAATGATCGGCACATCACCAAGCACGCCGGCGATCTTCGCGGTTGTTACTCCCGCGGCAATGGAAATGATAAGCGTATCTTTTTTAACAGGATCTTTTATCTCGTCGAGAACGGCATCTGTATTTTGAGGCTTGACGCTTAATACAACAACATCTGCCTTTTGCACTAACGCGGTATTACTCTCAGCGGCAGCAACCTTGTATTCCGAGGCAAGGTGATCGAGCCGTTCAGAACGGATGTCACTTACGATCACCTCGGACGGCGAATATACCTGCGCAGAGATCACACCTTTGATAAGGGCTTCCGCCATGTTCCCGCCGCCGATAAATCCTATTGTACCCATAGCTTTTTCCTTGTATGCCTGCCTGGCTTTGCTGCGATTTTATGATTCATCCTCACTGTAAACGTCAAGCAACAATCTCATCAGGTCGGTTGTCGTAACAATTCCGCATATCGTTGCCCCGTCGACCACTCCCATACCCCCGGCTCTCGTTTTACGAAGCGTCCCTGCGACCTCGATGGCGGTACACCCGGGCGATACGTGCGTTACACTCTTGGTCATTATTGTACCCAAAGCCCGCCTAAGCTCAAATTCATCATACTCGGCTTTGA
>CBDUSK010000022.1:0-11537 GCA_965369915.1 uncultured Phycisphaerae bacterium | reverse complement strand
AACGGCACTATCGGATCCTTTTTGGGTCCGTCTGGCTTCGGAGAACGTTATGAGGGTTTTTAAAACATGTTTCAGGATCTTTCGTCTGTTGTCGGAGAACGTCCGTCAACAAATTCGAGCAATTCTGAAACCAGCAAGGAACAGGGGGTGTTCGATGAACGATGCACTATTTGAAAACAAGTTGAACGAACTGGTCAAGGAAATCGGTTCATTGCCTGCGCCGCAGCGCGAAAAGCTGACCACTCTGGCTCAGCGAACAAACAGTTGTCATAAGGAACTCAGAAAAGGAGTAGGCCGCCTGCAGGAATCGCTGGATTATCTCAGGGTCAGTGTTAAATACCTGGTGTTTGATCTTGAAGCGACAAAGCGGGAAAATGCTCATCTTCGGAAGCTGCTTAGTGACAAACAGTAATAAGTTTGCGCGCATGATATCTGGCGTTCTGTTGAAAATAGAAAGAGATAGTCAGAAGATCATTCAAGGGTCGAGCCGGCAACACAGCCTCGCCGGCCTGGTTTCAGTTTGAGGGGAATAATCGGTAATGAAAAAGCTGCTTTTTCTGGTTCTGCTTTCAGCCTTTGTGCCATCAGTCCACGGGAAAAATATAACCGTGGTCATGGAAACAAATATGGGCAACATCGAAATCGAACTCTACGCCGATGATGCGCCGATAACGGTCGATAACTTCCTGCAGTATGCAAAGGACGACTTTTATGACGGGCTGATCTTCCACAGAGTAATAGTATCTCCAACTCCTTTTATGATCCAGGGCGGTGGATACGATACGGAACTGAATAAGCCCGAAGTAAGAGCTCCTATAATGAATGAATTCGACCCCAACAGGAGCAATGTTCGCGGCACTATTGCTATGGCTAAAAGAAAAGACGATCCAAATTCAGCTACTTCACAATTTTTTATTAATCTGAAAGACAACGGTGGGCCACCTCCGGATGGACTGGATTACAAGAACGGCGGATTTACTGTCTTTGGATCTGTTATAAAGGGTATGGAGGATGTTGTAGACACAATCGCTCATGTACCTACATGGACTGAAGGCGGCATGGAAAAGGTTCCGTTCAGAGATGTGGTCATACATAATGTCAAAATACTCGGCGATCTTAACGAAGATTTCAAAGTAGAAACTGCCGACCTTGCCTTGTCGGCTCAGCAGTGGCTGCAAAGCGGTTACTCTGAGGAAGCAAAGCTTTCCGAAAGCCCTGACGAAAGCTGGTTCGGTTATTCTGTTGCTATTGAACAAGACTACGCGATCGTCGGAGCGTTATATGAAAACGATAACGGGGCCGCTTATATTTTTAAGCGCAGTGATGACCCGAACGTAACGGACTGGATACTACAGGACAGGCTCACTGCTTCCGACGGAGCCGCTGACGACTGGTTCGGTTATTCGGTCGATATATATCAAAAGTACGCGATCGTGGGTGCTCCCAAGGACGATGACAACGGCAGCACATCGGGGTCGGCATATATATTCAGGCAAAATGACGATCCGAACGATCCGTACTGGTACCTGCAGACGAAAATAACCGCCTCAGACGCCGAATCTCTTGACTGGTTCGGGCATTCGGTATCCATCTACGATAAGGTTGCTGTCGCAGGAGCATTCGGTGTTGACGATGACGGAGATGAATCTGGTGCGTTATACACCTTCGGGCCAAAATCTATTATAGATCCGAACTGGATCCAGATGGACAAGCTGACAGCCCCGGGCATCGCTGCCAATGACCGTTTTGGTTATTCGGTCGCCCTGTGGCGTGATTATATTATCGCAGGGGCTTATCAGGACGATAGCGGCACTACAAGCAACTCGGGGGCTGCATATGTTTTCAGAGTCAGTTCATCGGGCTGGTCGCCACCGGCAAAGCTTGTTCCCTCGGACCCGAACGAAGGAGGCTGGTTCGGTTATTCGGTCGATATTTACAGCGATTACGCCATTGCCGGAGCGGTCGGAGACAACGACAAAGGTAACAAATCGGGTTCTGCATATATATTCAGATTTGACGCTGAAACTTCCGGCTGGGAACAACAGAATAAACTGACCGCTTCCGACGGAGCGGCTTTCGATAGATTCGGCTGTTCGGTATCCATCGACAAAAACCATGCGATCGTAGGTTCGAGAGCTGACGACGACAACGGCGACAAATCGGGCTCAGCATACCTGTTTTATTGGGACGATACAGATTTGAATTGGAAAGAGTATCAAAAAATAGTCCCTCCGGACAGTCAAACGAAAGATTATTTCGGTTTTTCCGCATCGGTCAGCAGAGACTATGCGATCGCAGGAGCAACGGAAGATGACGATAACGGCAGTGATTCAGGCTCTGCTTACGTATACAGAATATGCCCCGCTGCGGATTTGAACGGAGACTGCACGGTGGATTTAGCAGATCTGTCGGTATTCGCAGGTAACTGGCTTGCCGAACAGCCATAGCATTTCGGCAGTGTTTATTCTGCCGGTCCGTCAACCGATATTTTCCAGTAATTCCATTGTCCGCGACAGGATATCTTCGGAAGATTCGTCTTCGGCAATATCCAGCCAGTTAACATTTTTGAATGTTTTAAACCACGTCCGCTGGGCCTTTGCGAACCGGCGTGTGTTGATCTTTATTTTCTCGACGGCCTCTTCAAACAGCAAATTTCCATTCAGATGATCGATGATCTCGGCATAACCTATGGCAGAGGCAGCCTGTTTGCTTAAAGGCTCATCCTCAGCAAGCAGCGCTTTTACTTCATCGGCAAATCCGTTTTCGAGCATTCGTTTGACCCGCTGGTTTATCCGGGTACCGGTATCTGCCTTATCCCGGCGCAGGCCGATTATTTTCCAGTCCCTTAAAGTATTTTCAGCATCAAACTGCTGCTGGAATGAGCTTATCGGTTTTCCCGTCAGTTCAAAAACCTCCAGGGCACGGATTATTCTTCTGGCATCGTTGGGGTGTATCCTTTGAGCGGCATCAGGGTCTGCTTCGGCAAGTTTTTTGTGAAGGTCAGCAAGGCCTTGAGCGTCTATTTGGCTTCTGAGTTTTTTTCGGATCCGGTCGTTGGTTCCCGGCCCCTCGAAAATACCGTAAAGCATCGCTTTTATGTACATTGCCGTGCCGCCAACGGCAACTACGGGCTTTTGAGCGGAATTAATCTGCTTGACCGCATATTCTGCAAGTTTTAAAAACTTCTCCACGCTGAACGGTTCGTTCGGTTCAACAACATCGATCAGATGGTATCTGATCTGCCGGCGTCTGGTTGCCGATGGCTTGGCAGTGCCTATATCCATCCTGCGGTAGACCTTCATCGAGTCGATACTGATGATCTCAGCACCGATCGTTGAGGCCAATTCAAACGCCAGCCGGCTTTTGCCGGAGGCGGTCACTCCCAGGATCAGGATCATAATCAGATTTTATCCCTATAGATAAATGAGAATTAATTTTGCTGTAAAACAGCGAAAATTCGATTATAATACGATCCGTTTAAAAAAGCCATATTTCGATTGATTAAATGAGTAACTATGAGCCATATTCGATCAGATGGGGTAGATATTAAAGCGGCCCTTTTAGAAAAGTCCTGTCTTGTCAACACGGTAATATCAGAACTGATAGCCGATCAGGTCGAGATCGAGGCTGAATTGAAAAAGGCCATCGAGTACACACTCAGCGCCCCGGGTAAACGTGTTCGGGCGGCGATCGTGCTGTGGTGCTGTGAACTTATCGCCGGTGAGATAAATAACGACGCAAAAACAGCCGCGGCAGCTCTGGAAATGGTGCATACTTATTCCCTGATCCACGATGACCTTCCGGCCATGGATGATGACGACCTCAGACGGGGACAGCCAAGCTGCCACAAGGCATTCACCGAAGCGACTGCGATACTCACCGGAGACGCTCTTTTGACTATGGCGTTCGAGCTGCTGGCAACTAAAATTTCCGATGCAGGGATAGCCGTTCGGCTTATTCGAACACTCGCCGAAGCTGCCGGCCCATCGGGTATGATAGCCGGTCAGATGGCGGACCTTGCGGGTGAAAACTCTAAAGGAACGGTAGAGCAATTACAATATATTCATACCAACAAGACCGCGAAAATGTTTGCCGGCGCCGCGGCGATGGGAGCTATCTGCGGCGGGGCCAATGACAAACAGATCGAACATCTCATCCGCTTTGGTCTTAAAACAGGTCTTGGCTTCCAGGTGGCCGATGATATACTTGATGTCTGCAGCATGAGTGAAAAGCTGGGGAAAACGATCGGCAAGGACGTCGAACAGGGCAAGGTCACTTATCCGTCGGTGGTTGGAATGGAAGAATCCAGGCACATCGCAGGCCAATTAGCCTCCCAGGCGGCAGGTACCCTTGACAGTTTCGGAGTCCGGGCAAATACTCTGCGGCAACTTGCAATGGAACTTTCGGAAAGAACACGGTAGCAAAGGAAGCCGATAGATATGTTTAAAAAGCCGTATAGTTTGTTTTTCGGCGGCGATGCAGTAAGGTTCGCCGGTTTAACATGCATGCTTTTAATGCCTTTGACAGCAGGTTGTGAAATGAAGAGAGCAAAATTTTTATTCGGAGTCATTGCCGATGTGCAGTATGCCTCGGACAACCCGGACGAGCCGGAAAAATACCGTAAATCGATAGAAACTCTTGGAGAAACTGTTTCGCATTTAAACAGCAAAGATCTCATCGACAACGCTTCATACGTCGGGGCCCGTAGAAAACCTTCTTTTGTGGTCCAGCTCGGGGACATCATCGACGCAGGAACAACCGCACAAGCAGACCTTGATGCGGCCCTTGGAGTGTACAATAAAATAAAGGCCCGTAAATACCACGTTCTCGGCAATCACGATTTTGTCGGACCGAACAGAGAGACCGTGTTAGACAAGCTGCGCATGAAAAAGGCTTACTATGATTTCAGGAAAGGCAAATACCGCTTCGTAGTGCTCGATACAACTGACATTTCTCTGAGCGGAGGCTGGCCTGGAAACAGTGAAAATTATCGCCTGGCCGAGGAATTTCTGGAAAAACTCAAACAACTCAAAGCCCCCAATGCCGAGGACTGGAACTCAGCGGTGGGGGACGAACAGAAACAGTGGCTCGATAAGGTTTTAAGCAATGCCGATAAAAGAAAACAAAAAGTCATCGTGTTCGGCCATCATCCGCTGACCCCGGCAAACGATCGGCATAATCTGTGGAACAGCGACGAGATCATCGAGATATTCGAATCACACAACTGTGTCGTAGCCTATCTGGCCGGCCACAGACATAGCGATGATTATACATGGCAAAACGGAATATGTTATGTGACAATTGAAGGAATGATCGAATCGACGGACAAAAAAGTCTATTCGGTCGTCTGGGTATACTCCGACAGGTTTTTGATAGAAAGCACAGCTAAAGTACCGAGGCTGTCGATACCGTTTGACGACCGCTAACTGATTTTAGTTTTTTACAGTGAAGAGGAAATGGCAGGATTACTTGAAAAGATAAACAGCCCGCAGGATTTGCGTCTTTTGCCGGTCGAAAAACTGGGAGAACTCGCAGAGGAGATACGGGAATTCATAACCCGCTCAGTCAGCCAGACCGGCGGCCATCTGGCCAGCAATCTCGGCATGGTGGAACTTTGTATCGCGATGCACTATGTATTCGATTTTAAAAAGGACCGTCTGCTCTGGGACGTGGGGCACCAGTGTTATGCCCATAAGATCCTTACCGGCCGAAAGGAGATGTTCGCGAAACTTCGTCAGCGTGACGGCTTAAGCGGATTTCCCGATCCCGAGGAAAGTGAATATGACCTTTTCCGTGTCGGCCATGCGGGAACCTCGATAGCGACGGCGATCGGCATGGCCCTGGGCGCCCAGCACAATCAGACAGACGAAAAGATCGTCACCCTGGTCGGTGACGCAAGTATTGTCAATGGTCCTTCGTTCGAGGGACTTAACAACCTCGGACTTATCCAGAGGCAGATGCTGATAGTACTGAACGACAATTCCATGGCCATTGATGTTACCCAGGGTGCCATTGCGAAATTTCTCTCGAAAATAAGGTTGAGCCACACATACGATGACCTGCGGCGCACAACTAACAACATACTCGAACACCTGCCGCTCATCGGCAAACGTATGGAGGACGCGCTTAAGAACTTCAAAAAGACTCTGCGTATGGCCATATCTCCAAGCAGACTTTTTGAAAGTCTGAACATCCCATACTTCGGACCGGTCGACGGGCATGACATCGGATCGCTGATCGATCTGTTTAAGGCAATAAGTGAACTTGACCGTCCCGCCCTGCTGCATGTCTATACGAAAAAGGGCAAGGGCTTCACTCCTGCCAACGATAATCCGAGGAAGTATCACTCAACCGGTCCGTTTGATATAAACGGCGAAACCGGCGGACAGGACAAAGCCTCAAGGACATTTACCGAAGCATTCGCCGATGCCCTGGTCGAACTTGCGGAAAAAGACGAACGTATTGTGGCCATAACCGCTGCGATGTCCGACGGAACGGGACTCAGGAAGTTCCGCGATAAATTCGGCGAAAGATATTACGATGTGGGAATTGCCGAAAGTGTTGCCGTGGATATCGCCGCCGGTCTCGCCAAACAAGGTCTAAAGCCCGTGGTGTGTATATATTCGACCTTTCTGCAAAGAAGTTTTGACCAGATATTCCAGGAAGTTTCTTTGCAGGACTTGCCCGTTGTCTTTTGCATCGACCGCTGCGGTCTTGTGGGTAACGACGGCCCAACCCATCACGGCATGATGGATATCGGCTTTTTGCGGATGATGCCTAATATCGTGCTGGTATCACCCGCTGACGAAACAGAAATGAAAGCTGCTCTTGCCTTCGCCTTAGATTGCGGTAAAAGCGTCGCGATCCGCTATCCGAAAGATATCGTCCCTGACAACAGGGATGATTTTCAGGCATGTAAAAAGCCTTTTGAGCTGGGCAAAAGCGTAACCGTAAGACATGGCGGCAGTGATATCGTCATCGTTGCGTTCGGCAGTATATTACTCCAGGCCCTGAAAGCGGCAGATATTCTCGCTGAGCGGGGTATCGATGTCAGCGTTATAAACGCCCGGTTCGCAAAACCGATCGACGAAAATTTAATCTCGCTGCTTAACGAGCAAAAGACTATAATAACAGTCGAAGACCACAGCCTGTCCTGCGGGTTTGGCTCAGCGATGCTTGAGCTTGCTGCGGATAAGACATTAGAAAATGCCGGCAGCGGAGCCAAATCAGGTAAAATAATTACTCTCGGCGGCCCGGATGAGTATGTCCAAGTGGGCTCGCGCAGTCTTCAGTGCGATGAGATAGGTATTGGCGCCGAGAGGATCGTCGAAACTGTTAAAAAACTGGCAGAAGATAATTAAGATGAAAAAACCGAAACTGATAATTTTTGGTGACCCGAAAAGAAAGTATGCTGCCGAAGCGGTTGAAGATTTCAAGCGTTTTGCCGTTGACAAGGCCGAGATAATCTCAGACTGCTTCCGCGGAAGCTGCCCGGCTGACACGCTCAACAAAGCGGATTTTGCGGTCGTGTTCGGCGGTGACGGAACAATACTTTCCGCAGCAAGAGATCTCAGTGAAACCAATGTACCTGTTATCGGGGTAAACGTCGGCAAGCTCGGGTTTTTAGCAGAGTTCAGCATCGGGGAGCTCGAAAAACTCTTCGATGAAATAATCAGTAACAAAACTCCTATAGAAAAGAGAATGATCCTCCATTGCTGGGTCGAGAAAAACGGCTCGGAAATATTCAGTTCGACGGCGATCAACGATATGGTCATAGCGGCCGGGGCACCTTTTAACATGATCGAGCTTGAGATGAGCGTAGAGGCCCAGTCTCTGGCAGGCTGTACCGGGGATGGAATAATAATCTCTACACCGACAGGTTCAACGGCTTATAATCTCTCTTCCGGAGGACCGATCCTTTCGGCAGATCTTTCTGCTATAGTTATTACACCTGTCTGCCCGCATTCGCTGAGCTTTCGCCCGATCGTGATAAACGCCGATAACATCGTGCAGATCCAGCCGATCCGCGTCAATGAAGGAACAACTATCACTCTTGACGGACAAGTTTCGCACAAACTCCAAATCGATGACGTAGTAAAAGTACAACGGCATCCAGGCTCTTTTTTGGTAGTAAATAATCCGATGCGAACACAATGGGACACTCTTGCAAGTAAACTTAACTGGGCCAGAAAGCCGAAATATAACATGGGAACAGGTAATTCGACCGGGAAAAAACAAAGTGAGGATTAACCGGATGAAACTTACGGTAGATCGATCGTTTTTTTTTATAATCGCTCTTACAGGTGCTGCAACGTTAAGTTTCGCACTGGAAAACCCTGTGGGTTCTCCGATCGGTTCGCCAACGGTCCCGCCTTCGAGCCTGAGCAATGACCTGGCAACACAAACTCAGGCAAATTACGATGCTAACGGCAACTTGATCGTAACGGGTAATGTAACCGGCGACAGATACTTCAGGGGAATCGTACCTTATCGTTCGGTCACAAAATTCGGCGCCGATCTTGGCTCCGGTTTTCTGAATTCATTTATCAGACGTTCTGCTGCAAGCAACTACTATATTAGTAGGACACCTGCCCAAACCCAGCCCTATTATCTGCCCTCACGGACGGTAACATCAATGCAACGCTACGACCAGGACGGTCTTATTCTTCCCGAAATCGGGCGATTAGCTTCGAGAGACATTCCGATCCTTCCTTTACCTGAGGAAGACACTATTTACCGCAGGCAAAGGCCCCTGTCCCTGGGCGCCGATGAACTGGAAAAAATGATCGATCTGCAGCTTCAACTTATGAAAGAACAAGAGGCAGAAGCTCATCTGAAAGAAAATGAAAAACTCAATTACTTTGGAGAGGTCGAAATAAGAAAATCAGACCCCTTGGAACAACTAAAGACGGAAAAAGTCACCCCCCAGGAGCCTGAAACACCCGCTGATATGGAACAGAAAGATATAGAGCGGGCAGAACCTTCAAAATATTTTAAGGATCTTGCCAGCCAGGGTGAGGAATCGAAGGATGAAGAGTTTGAACAGATAGATAAGGCGCGGGAGGAAACAGAAGACAAATACGGCCTCAAGCTTCCCAAAAAGAAAGAATTACCCGAGCCGGACCACGCCAAAGCAAAAGAAATACGCGGCTCTTACAAGGATTTCAAGAGCCTCGCAAACGCGAAGTTTAACGAATACATACAAGCCGCCGGTAAATTCTTCAAACAGGGCAAATATTATCGAGCCGCTGATGCCTATATACTGGCAGGAGTCTGGAGCGGCGAACACCCCCAGCCCCTTATCGGCAGGGGACATGCGCTTTTCGCTGCGGGCGAATATATGAGCAGTTCATATTTTATACAAAGAGCGATCACGCTTGATCCGGAATACGCATCCAAAAAATTCGATCTGCGGCAGTTGCTTTTTGACCTGGATATGATCGAAAACGGACTTCTCGAGGTCATGGCCTGGCAGCAGAAAAGCGGTTCGGGCGAACTTGCATTTTTACTGGCGTATCTATTTTATCAACTGGACGATATTTCAAAAGCGCAAGCCGCCATCGATTTGGCGATCGAGAAGATGCCTGATAACAAAGCAGTGAATCTTCTGAAAAAAGCGATCGAAACTGCCGGCAGTAAGTAATCCGAGGTGCTGAATTGATTTCTTCTAAAGAGCATGACAGCCTTGATATTAATCATATCCTTGGCCAAGGCGGTCTTCTCTCACAGGCCTATAGCGGCTTTGAAATAAGGCCCCAGCAGCTGAAGATGGCCCAGGCAGTTCAGGCCGCTTTCGAAAAATCTCATCATCTCGCTGTCGAAGCAGGCACCGGGGTGGGAAAAAGCTTCGCATATCTTGTCAGTGCGATCGATCTTGTCCGGCAGAAAAAAGGCCAGGTACTTCTCAGTACATACACTATTACCCTGCAGCAACAGCTTATTAACAAAGACATTCCTTTTCTGGCGGATATTCTTGGCTACGAGTTTACGGCCTGTCTGGCAAAGGGCAGAGGAAATTACCTTTGCCGGCGAAGGCTTGAATACGCCATGCGGAAACAAAAAGGTTTGTTCGATGATATCGGGGCGGAACTTTTCCAGATAAACGACTGGTCAAAAAATACCGAAGACGGCTCATTGAGCGACTGGACAAAGGCACCGACGCCGATTGCATGGGATGCGATAAGGAGCGAACACGGCAACTGCCACTCAAGAAAATGTCCGCACTTCAGTGACTGTTTTTACTGGAGAGCAAGGCGGAGACTCGAAACGGCCGATATCATCGTAGCAAACCACGCTCTGCTTTTCAGCGATTTGGTACTTAAGGAAATTTCGCATGGTATTTTGCCGGACTATCGTTTCCTCGTTATCGATGAGGCTCATAATATCGAACACGTCGCCGAAGACCATTTCGGCATAAATATAAGCAACTACACGATCAGTTATCTGTTGCGCAGACTTTACAATCCTCGCAACCGGAAAGGTCTGCTCGCGTTTAGTAACGCCGAACAAGCGATCGGTCTTGTCGGAGAATGTGACAAGGCAGCCAGGGTATTTTTCGCACAGATACAGGCCTGGTATGAACACGCTAAAGACGAAACAGCAGGTAAGTGCCATCCGAATTTTGTGGACGACAATATTACTGAGCCGATAAAAAAACTTCGTCTTGCTCTCGGCATACTTGCAAAAAAAACCGACAACGACGATGATCGAAGCGAGCTTGAATTATACATCGAAAGGTGCAGGTCCCTCGAAAATGATTTGCAGAACTTTCTGACCCAGCCGAACGATGCAAACGTCTACTGGGTCGAGATCAATGAAGGCAGAAAACGCAAAACTGCCCTCCGAAGTGCGCCGATCAACGTCGGCCCGGACATAAAACGCTGCCTCTTTGATCGATTCAAATCTGTCGTCACAACCAGCGCAACCTTAAGCTGTGACGGCAACGATGAAAAAAAAGGCTTTGATTTCTTCGCCGGCCGGGTCGGACTCGAGGACTTCGAGGCAATGAAACTCGGCTCGCCTTTCGATTATGAAAACCAAGTAACAATGTATATCGAAGCGGATTTGCCCGATCCAAACCACAAAGACTTTGAGCCGAATGCCGCCGAGGCGATAAAAAAATATCTGAAAAAAACCAACGGCAAAGCATTTGTGCTGTTTACCAGCTATTCAATGCTTAAAAACATAGCCGAGAGACTTGCCGATTGGCTGGCTGAGAATAAAATGGAACTCTTTTGCCAGGGTCAAGGGGTCGACAGGTCAATACTCTTAGAGGAATTCAAGGCTGATGAGCGAAGCGTTCTTTTCGGAACGGACAGTTTCTGGCAGGGAGTCGATGTGCCGGGGGAAAGTCTTTCGAATGTGATCATCGTCCGTCTGCCTTTTGCCGTTCCCAACCATCCGCTGATACAAGGCAGGATCGAGCAAATAAAACTCGAAGGGAAAAACCCGTTCTTTTATTACCAGTTGCCTTCGGCGATCATAAAATTCAAACAGGGTTTCGGCCGGCTTATCCGCAATAAAACCGACAGCGGAAT
>CBDUSK010000021.1:0-11705 GCA_965369915.1 uncultured Phycisphaerae bacterium | reverse complement strand
CTGTTTGTAAAGGACATTTTAGATTTTTTTGCAATTTTATTTTGCTCCCGGGATCAGGTAGATTCTTCGAAGGCTTTTCCTGCTACTGAGAACGGCCTGTATCTTCCTACGTTGTTGAGGAGTCCTATTGCGATCATGCTGACGAGGAGTGACGAGCCACCGTAACTTACGAGGGGCAGAGTAAGTCCCGTGATAGGCATCAATCCGAGAGTCATTGAGACGTTTATGGTGACTTCGACGGCGAACATGGCAACGATGCCGACGGAGACGAGGCGTCCGAATGGGTCGGTGTTGAGCCATGCGATCTCGATACCACAGGCAATGATGAGTCCATAAAGCACAAAGAGCGTCGCGCAGCCGAGGAATCCCCACTGATGGGCGATGATGGCGAAGATGAAATCGTTGTGGCGTTCGGGCAGAGAGTTGTATTTCAGATATGGTCCTTTTGTGAATCCGTAACCGGTAAGTGCGCCGGAAGCGACGGCGTATTTGGAATGTTTAAGCTGCCAGCCTGTGGTGCGGAGCCACTGGTTTTCGCTGAAGCGTGATCGGCCGGTAAGGAGCTTTGCGACGGCAGGATTATCCGTCGCTTTTTGACGAAGCCACGAACTTTGCAGCAGAACGGAGCTGATCCTCTGCTGCTGGTTGGGGCTCATATTTCGCCACAGAAGCGGGCTTACCAGACCTGCCAGAAGTATTATTATCATAAGGTGCTTAACCTTAGCCCCTGCGACAAAGAGCATCGCGAACAGTATTGGCATCATGAGCATGACGGTTCCGAGGTCGGGCTCGAAGAGAATAAGGGTCATTGCCAGGAGTGTCAGTGCGAAAGGTCCGATAAGTCCAGCGAACTGCCGATAGTTTTTCTTGAATCTCAGATACCATGCAAGTGCGAGGATGTACGCGATCTTGCAGAACTCGGAGGGCTGGACCTGCAGGAAATTTTTTCCTATACCTATTCTAATCCATCTGCAGGTTCCGTTTATAACCGGAACGAATGGGATGTTAATTGCCCTTCCGAGCAGCAAGACGGTCAGTGTAACGAGAACGGCAGCGTATATCCAGTAACTGGCAGGTCCGAGCCAGCGGTAATCTATGAGGTTGGCAACTACAAGAGCGAACATTCCGAGAAATGCGAAGACGATCTGTTTTTTCCATGCTCCGGCAAAATACCCCGGCCAGTTCTGGTCCGAAGCCTGCTGGGGATTGCCCGAGGCGTAGATGGCGGCGATGCCGATAGCGATAAGGGCGAGCATCGCGGCGAGCATGATCATCCTGACCGCGGCCAGACGTCCTGTCAAAAATCGTGTCAGTCGAGTCATTTGAGAACATAATAACGATTTTTTCGGGAAATTAAACAAGAATTTCGTCCGATAATAGGTTATTTTTGGATATGAGACGGTCGAAAAGCGGTGATTTTGGGCCAAAGTCAGGCCTGGTGGAGTAAAAGGGCCCATTGTGGAGAATAAATCACAAAATTTTGGCATAAAATTCAAATTTTTTTCTTGCATTCCGAGGGCGATTATAGTATTATAAAGCTTATTGGGAATGCAGTGTTTTTGTACTGTAAGAGGTGTCTATACCCGTGTTTGGCGGAGGGTGTTATTAGCGGGAAATAAAATGTTGTAAAACGTGCAGGGTGTGTGGCCCTGTTTTGTGAAAAATAAAGAAGAGGAAAAAAGAAGAAAGAGAGAAAGGAAGGTGCTTTATGAAGAAAGGATTGGTAATTTTAGTGGTATTGGCCTTTGCCGCACCGCTGTACGCGGACGTTACTTTCGGGCCGGCAGTGGACAATCAGGACGGTACCTGCAGCATCCCCTGGTCATCGGACGATTTACCTATTGTAGCGATGGGTCTGGATGTCGATGTAACTGGTGACGATGATATCGGCGACCTTGCATATGGCAGCTTTTTTGACATCTTTATGGACCAGGCGTATGATGAGGAAGCAGGCGATGGTTACACCTATGGCGAGGACAAAGGGAACGGCCCGGTTGCCAGGCAGGACCAGCCCGGTCAGCTGGCTCTTCCGCAGACTAATTTCTGCATTAGCATGGGCGGCTTAGGCGGCGCTTCAGAGCCCCTGGATGACCCCTGTATGGCAGGAACAATTGTTCTGACGGCAGATCCCTGCAACTCAAGTGGTACTCTCAGCGAGAACGCACTTCGCGGCGGAGTTATCGATGAGAATGGCGCCCAGGTGACAACAAATCTGCCCATTCCGTTTGGGATTACAACTTTCGTCCCCCCGACTGATTGTATGGCGGCTATGGATGTTGATACAAACTTTCCTGCTGTTTATGCTATGTTCTTAAAGGCTGAGGCATATTTTGGTGTGGGTAACGTTGATTGCTGGTGCGATGAGTACAACTGTCAGGGCGATGCCAATGGTGGCTTTGCAGGTGTGGACACAGATGGTAAGCGTAAATGGGTAACACTGCCTGACCTTACTGTTCTAAGTGCCGGCTGGGGCAAGAAAGAAAGTGTAATGCCCGGGGGGTCCCCTCTGCCTATTTGTGCTGATTCCGACCGTAGCTTTGCAGGTGTGGACACAAATGGTAAGCGTAAATGGGTAACACTGCCTGACCTTACTATCTTAAGTGCCAGCTGGGGCAAGAAAGAAAGTGTAATGCCTACTGGTCCCCATCAGGTTCCTTGTCATGGTTACGAATAGGTAAAGTTAAATTAAATAAAGACACACACACCTCTTAAAGAGGTTTATTCGTACGAATGTTTGTTTTGAAAGGAGAAGATGATGAAAAAGATTTTAGTATTGATGTTAGTTCTTGGAGTTGCATCGATGGCGACCGCGGCCTTGACACTGTCAGGACCGACCCAGGTCGTCGCAGGCCAGACGGTCACGATTACGATGAGTGCGGATGCTGAATCTGTCACAAATGGTGATTATGGCTATGTTTATGTAGGCTCAGATTCGTTCGACAGTGTCGTCATGCTGACCTCTATGTCAGATGGTGATATGTCTGGGCTTAGCTACACAGGTAACACCTACACCTACTTCTATTTTGTAGGTGCAGACAATCCTTCGGACACAGATGCACCGTGGCTTAGTGCGGGTAACTGGGTTAGTTTCGATGTTACCGCAGATTCTACAACTGTTGGCGGCACCATCGTCATAACAGCTAGCTCAAATTGGGGTTATGATGGTGATACCCAGAACATTCTTGTAATTCCGGAGCCAATGACCATAGGTCTTTTGGGTCTTGGTGGTCTGTTCCTGCGTCGTCGTAAATAAGCGGCAACGCTGAACTAACACGAAAAAAAGTGTGTGAAGAGGCAAGCTTTCGGGCTTGCCTCTTTTTTTGTTACGGACACAGGATTAACACGGCAGTATCACAAAAAAGATTTGTGCAAGCCGCTTGTGGGGGTATAATAGAACTTATGAAAGTTAAGACCTATATTTTTCTTCTAATGCTTTTGGCGGTTGCGGGGGGATTTTATTTTTTCAGGGATACCGGCCCCGAGATCAAGAATGTTATTATTATCAGCATGGATACGACGCGTGCGGACCACTTAAGCTGCTACGGCTATCCGGTGAGAACTACGCCCAATATCGATGCGATAGCCGCAGAAGGCATACTTTTTGAAAATACAATATCACCGGCTCCGATGACGCTGCCTGCTCACAGTACGATGCTGACGGGTACCATCCCGCCTTATCACGGTATTCATGACAATCTTGACTATACGCTTGCCGGTTCTAATATAACCCTTCCGGAGATACTTAAGGAAAACGGTTTTACCACCGGTGCGCTTATAGGCACATTTGTCCTGGATTCGCGGTTCGGTCTTAACCAGGGATTCGATACATATAACGATATATTCGAAGAAGAACACATCACAATGAGCTTCAACGAGCGAAAGGGTGATGAAGCTACCCGTCTTGCGATTGACTGGCTGGACGAACATAAGGATGAAAGGTTTTTTTACTTTTTGCACTATTACGATCCTCATACAGATTATTCCCCGCCGGAACCGTTTGCATTGAATTTTTATGGAAATCCGTATGCCGGTGAGATAGCCTTTACGGATCATTGTATTGGGCAGGTGATCGACAAGCTTAAAGAGTTGGACCTGTACGATTCGGCCTTGATAGTTATCGCAGGCGATCACGGGGAGATGCTTGGCGAACATGGCGAAATAACGCATGCGTACTTTATCTATCAAAGCGCGATCAGGGTTCCCATGATATTTAAGCTGCCCGGTGAAAGGATCGGTAAAAGGATCACGGGCCTTTCCGGGCTGGTCGATATCGTGCCTACTATCTGCGGTCTTTTGGGGATAGAAACAGACATCCCCTTTGCAGGCAGGGATTTGTCGTCTTACTTAGGTAAAAAAGGGAAAACTCCTGAGGCCAGGGATGTCTTTTGTGAATCCCTTATGCCTACGAAATACAACGCCAATAACCTTTTAGGATTGGTTTCCGGTAACTGGAAGTATATCCAGACGACGCGTCCGGAGCTTTATGATCTTGCAAGTGACCCCGGTGAAAAGAACAATCTGTATGAACAGCAGTTCAATCGGGCGAGGATATTAAAGGACCGCCTTAAAGAGATATTGGAAACCCAGGTTCGCAAAAGCGACCCGGAAAGCAAGCTGGAACTTGATGAAGAAGCCATAAAACGCCTTGAGTCATTAGGCTATATTGCAGGTAATAGCGTAAGTGAGGATTTTTCTTTCGATCAGAGCAAGGAAGATCCTAAGGACCTTATTGAATTTCATACGGATAATAGCAAGGTTGGCGGATTTATATACCATAAAAAATTTGAAAAAGCAAAAGCGGTGTTGAAGAAGATGCTTCTTCAGCGCCCGGATTTCCATAAAACATATCAGCACCTTGGCAAAATAGCTCTTAAGCAGGAGGATTTTACAGGAGCTATCTTGCACTTTAAGAAAGCTCTTGAATTAAAGCCCGATCAGTTCGATTTGCACACTAACCTCGGGGTAGTATATATGGACTCAGGCAGGTTCGAAGAAGCTGTCAGCAGCTTTAACGAGTCCCTGCGTCTAAGACCTGGCAAGGCGCAGCCATTAATTAACCTTGGATTTATCCTTATGAAACAGGAGAAATTCGATGAAAGCATCGCCTATTTCCAGAAAGCGATAGAAGCTGATCCTCGAAATGTTAGGGCCTATTACAATATGGGAGTGGCACTTGTTGCCCAGGAAAAATTCGATGAGGCGCTTGTACAATTACAAAAGGCACTTGAGATAGATAAAGACAATTTCAAAGTTCATAGCGGTCTGGCGGAACTGTTGTTTAATATGGAAAAATATGATGCCGCTATCGAACATTATCACGAGGCTATACGGCTTGATCCTGAAAGTGCAGCTTTATATAGGAATTTGGGAATTGTGCTGCAAAAGCAAGACAGGACCGACGAAGCGATCGGAAGCTATAAAGAATCGATCGAACTCGATCCGAATCAGATCGATCTGATTTATTCTTTAGGTTTGTTACTGGTAGAACTGGAAAGGCCGGAAGATGCGCTTGCAATGTATCGTAAATCCCTTAAACTTAAATCGGATCGGCCGGTAGTTCATAAGATGGTCGCCGATGTGTTTTGTAAGCAGGGCAAGTATGATGAGGCTATAGAAGAATACAATGAAGCGTTGAGTTTAAAGCCTGAGATGCCGTTAGTTCTTAACAACCTTGCCGAAGTTTACCTGGCAAAGGGTAATATGGAGTTGGCGGTCGGTCGTTGGCAGCAGGCTATTGATATAAGCCCCAAATGGCCGGAGGTTCTAAATAACCTGGCCTGGTGTAAATCGGTTTATGCAGGAAGCAGTTTTTATGATCCGTCGAAGGCTGTCGAATATGGCGAAGGGGCATGTGAGCTAACTGAATATAAGAATGCCGACTTTTTAGATACGCTTTCGATAGCTTATGCAGCCGAAGGTCGTTTTTCAGATGCTGTCGATACAGCAAATAAGGCTCTTGGGCTGGCCAACGATGCCGGCCAAGAGCAGGTTGCCGGACAGATACAGGAGCATTTGAAGCTGTTCGAGGCCGGTAAACCGTATACAGAAGACATCGATCAATAACGGTGGCTTTTTGCAGTACGATCAGTGAGTCTTTGTAACCCTGTTCGGTTCCGAGATCAAAGTTTGGTTCAGCAAGTCCCAGTATGTTCACGGGTGATTTAGGATTAGCATCAAACGTTCTGGATTCGGAATTTATGCTTGAAAAACGGGGATTTTTGGCTTATACTGGATTTTTACAAACGTGGTTCCGATTAAGATCATTAGGTGCTGATGGGTCAGGATATAGATAAAAGGGCAGATTTGCGATCCGGACAAGCAGGGCAAGTTAAAAAGTCTCTGTTGATATGTTTGGTTTTGGTGGTTTGTATTGCCACTACTGCAGTGTATTGGCCGGTGCTTTCCGCAAATGCGTTGAGCTTTGATGATGCTCAATATTTTACAAAGAATCCGCTTGTCAAAAATCCCAGCTGGTCCTCAGCAAAACAATTTCTAACTGAGGTTTTAGAGCCTTCAACGGTGCGGGGCAGTTACCATCCGCTTTCGATGATATCGCTCATGCTCGATTATGCATTAGGTGCAAGAGAAGGCAATCTTATGCCTTTTCATCGCACGAGCCTTATTCTTCATGTAGCTAATACTGCGCTGGTGATATTGGTTCTTTACCAGTTGTTCGGCCGAGCGTGGGCATCGGCAGGAGCGGGTCTAATTTTCGGGATCCATCCTATGACGGTGGAATGTGTGGCTTGGGTGACTGACCGTAAGACGGTCCTGGCTGCCTTTTTTGCGTTATTGTGCCTGCTGTTTTATCTTCGTTTTGTGCAAAGTCGCGACAAAAAGGTATATGCAGTCAGTTTGGTTATGTATGTCCTGGCGTTATTATCTAAACCGACGGCGGTGCCGATACCTGCAGTGATGCTGTTAATGGATTACTGGCCTTTGGGACGTTTTAAATGGAAGATGATTTATGAGAAACTTCCCTTTATTGTTCTCGGGGGAACATCGGCGATTATAACGTATATTTCGCATATGAAGACTGCGGGAATTTCTGTAGCCTATAAGGGGGGAATAGGTGAGTCGATATTGATACTCTGCCACAATATTATCTTTTATCTTTATAAGGTAATATGTCCGGTGAATCTGTCCTCGTATTATGCATTTCCCAGGCCGATCGATTTATCTGCGCCCATTGTGGTTTGGGGAGTGATTGGAACGTGCATTCTGATACCATTGTTAATATATTCGCTTCGCTGGACGCGCAGTTTGTTTGTCGGTTGGTTGGTATTTTTTGTGGCGATATTTCCGACGCTTGGAGTTATCGGGTTTTCTTTTGGGATAGCATCTGATAAATACGCATATCTGCCTTCAATAGGTTTGCTGATGATGTTAACCTGGTTTTTGAGTAAGGTTAGCTTTTCGGGGGACCTTGGTAAAAGGACTTTGCGTGGAATTATTATTGGTTTGATAGTATTAATCCTGGCAGGGGCAGAAACAAGTGCTACACGAGGATATTTGAGCCAATGGCATGATACGGATCGCCTTTTAACATATATGTTAAGAATGGACCCGGATGCGCCGCCGGTGCATAATATGCTGGGGATCTTACAGGCGAATGAAGGTAAGTATGACAAAGCGATAGAGCATTATGACCAGGCGATTAAAGGTTGGAGTGAGTATCCAGCAGCATATCATAACCTTGGTAATGCGCATCGAAATCAGGGAAATTATGATTTGGCAATAGGCTATTATCGTAAGGCGGTCGAGCTGAAAGCTGATGATGCCGAAGCACACAATGACCTGGGGGTATGTCTGGCTAAAAAGGGTAGCCTGGAAGATGCTGTCGATCATTTCCGAAATGCTCTTCGCATTAAAGGTGATAGCGCAGAAATCTATCATAATCTTGGTAACGCACTCATATTTCAGGGCAAACTTGATGAGGGGATCGAACAATTACAAAAGACACTTGAGATAAATAATGACAATTTTGAGGCTCTGAATCGGCCGGTAGTTCATAAGATGGTCGCCGATGTGTTTTATAAACAGGGTAAATATGATGAGGCTATAGAAGAATACAATGAAGCGTTGAGTTTAGAGCCCAAGATGCTTGCTGTCCTTAACAGTCTTGCCGAAGTTTATCTGGCAAAGGGTAATATGATCCAGGCGGTCGGTAGCTGGCAGCGGGCCATAGACATAAAGCCCAAGTGGCCTGAGGTTCTAAATAACCTGGCCTGGTGTAAATCGGTTTATGCAGGAAGCAGTTTTTATGATCCGTCGAAGGCTGTCGAATATGGCGAAGGGGCATGTGAGCTAACTGAATATAAGAATGCCGACTTTTTAGATACGCTTTCGATAGCTTATGCAGCCGAAGGTCGTTTTTCAGATGCTGTCGATACAGCAAATAAGGCTCTTGGGCTGGCCAACGATGCCGGCCAAGAGCAGGTTGCCGGACAGATACAGGAGCATTTGAAGCTGTTCGAGGCCGGTAAACCGTATACAGAAGACATCGATCAATAACGGTGGCTTTTTGCAGTACGATCAGTGAGTCTTTGTAACCCTGTTCGGTTCCGAGATCAAAGTTTGGTTCAGCAAGTCCCAGTATGTTCACGGGTGATTTAGGATTAGCATCAAACGTTCTGGATTCGGAATTTATGCTTGAAAAACGGGGATTTTTGGCTTATACTGGATTTTTACAAACGTGGTTCCGATTAAGATCATTAGGTGCTGATGGGTCAGGATATAGATAAAAGGGCAGATTTGCGATCCGGACAAGCAGGGCAAGTTAAAAAGTCTCTGTTGATATGTTTGGTTTTGGTGGTTTGTATTGCCACTACTGCAGTGTATTGGCCGGTGCTTTCCGCAAATGCGTTGAGCTTTGATGATGCTCAATATTTTACAAAGAATCCGCTTGTCAAAAATCCCAGCTGGTCCTCAGCAAAACAATTTCTAACTGAGGTTTTAGAGCCTTCAACGGTGCGGGGCAGTTACCATCCGCTTTCGATGATATCGCTCATGCTCGATTATGCATTAGGTGCAAGAGAAGGCAATCTTATGCCTTTTCATCGCACGAGCCTTATTCTTCATGTAGCTAATACTGCGCTGGTGATATTGGTTCTTTACCAGTTGTTCGGCCGAGCGTGGGCATCGGCAGGAGCGGGTCTAATTTTCGGGATCCATCCTATGACGGTGGAATGTGTGGCTTGGGTGACTGACCGTAAGACGGTCCTGGCTGCCTTTTTTGCGTTATTGTGCCTGCTGTTTTATCTTCGTTTTGTGCAAAGTCGCGACAAAAAGGTATATGCAGTCAGTTTGGTTATGTATGTCCTGGCGTTATTATCTAAACCGACGGCGGTGCCGATACCTGCAGTGATGCTGTTAATGGATTACTGGCCTTTGGGACGTTTTAAATGGAAGATGATTTATGAGAAACTTCCCTTTATTGTTCTCGGGGGAACATCGGCGATTATAACGTATATTTCGCATATGAAGACTGCGGGAATTTCTGTAGCCTATAAGGGGGGAATAGGTGAGTCGATATTGATACTCTGCCACAATATTATCTTTTATCTTTATAAGGTAATATGTCCGGTGAATCTGTCCTCGTATTATGCATTTCCCAGGCCGATCGATTTATCTGCGCCCATTGTGGTTTGGGGAGTGATTGGAACGTGCATTCTGATACCATTGTTAATATATTCGCTTCGCTGGACGCGCAGTTTGTTTGTCGGTTGGTTGGTATTTTTTGTGGCGATATTTCCGACGCTTGGAGTTATCGGGTTTTCTTTTGGGATAGCATCTGATAAATACGCATATCTGCCTTCAATAGGTTTGCTGATGATGTTAACCTGGTTTTTGAGTAAGGTTAGCTTTTCGGGGGACCTTGGTAAAAGGACTTTGCGTGGAATTATTATTGGTTTGATAGTATTAATCCTGGCAGGGGCAGAAACAAGTGCTACACGAGGATATTTGAGCCAATGGCATGATACGGATCGCCTTTTAACATATATGTTAAGAATGGACCCGGATGCGCCGCCGGTGCATAATATGCTGGGGATCTTACAGGCGAATGAAGGTAAGTATGACAAAGCGATAGAGCATTATGACCAGGCGATTAAAGGTTGGAGTGAGTATCCAGCAGCATATCATAACCTTGGTAATGCGCATCGAAATCAGGGAAATTATGATTTGGCAATAGGCTATTATCGTAAGGCGGTCGAGCTGAAAGCTGATGATGCCGAAGCACACAATGACCTGGGGGTATGTCTGGCTAAAAAGGGTAGCCTGGAAGATGCTGTCGATCATTTCCGAAATGCTCTTCGCATTAAAGGTGATAGCGCAGAAATCTATCATAATCTTGGTAACGCACTCATATTTCAGGGCAAACTTGATGAGGGGATCGAACAATTACAAAAGACACTTGAGATAAATAATGACAATTTTGAGGCTCTGAATCGGCCGGTAGTTCATAAGATGGTCGCCGATGTGTTTTATAAACAGGGTAAATATGATGAGGCTATAGAAGAATACAATGAAGCGTTGAGTTTAGAGCCCAAGATGCTTGCTGTCCTTAACAGTCTTGCCGAAGTTTACTTGGCAAAGGGTAATATGGCCCAGGCGGTCGGTAGCTGGCAGCGGGCCATAGAGATAAAGCCCAAGTGGCCTGAGGTTCTAAATAACCTGGCATGGTGTAAGTCGGTCTATTCCGGCAGCAGTTTTTATGATCCGTCGCAGGCTGTTGAACATAGCGAAAAGGCATGTGAACTAACTGACCATAAGAATGCCGACTTTTTAGACACGCTTTCGATAGCTTATGCAGCCGATGGCCGTTTTTCAGATGCTGTTGATACAGCAAATAAGGCTCTTGGGCTGGCCAATGATGCCGGCCAAGAGCAAGTTGCCGGACAGATACTGGAGCATTTGAAGCTGTTCGAGGCCGGTAAATCGTATACAGAAGATATTGACAAATAACAGGAGCAGGATCATGAAACGTTTTTTAATGTTGTTCGTTTGTTTGTTTTTGATCTTAAACATTGCAGGTTGTCAGGAAGACAAAAAACAAGAAAGCGATCCGCAAAAAAATAAATATATAATGACCCCGGGTAAGCTTGAGGTTGTGATCATTGGCGATGGCGAGTTCCCGGAGGAACTTGTAGGCACCTGGGAAGGCAATAAAGACGGATGGGCCTTTACTTTCGAAAAGGACGGACGGATATCTAAAGCTATAATCGCAATAGGTAAAGCAGAGATAATACCCGGTGAAATAAGTACGTGGCCGACTAGATTTGGAACGGCAACTTTTATACCCGGTGACTGGCTGGTTACATACGATCCGGAGATCCGTGAGTTAGCCGTTAAAGTAGTAATGAATTACATTAATATGGAGTTGGGCGAAGAAACATTTCGGGGCAAGAGTGAAGACATTATCATAGGGACGGTTTCCGAGAGCGGGGCCGTATGGAACGCTACTGTAAACAGCTTTCCGGAATACGAAAAATTTCCTATGGATCCGGAGGAACTGCCTTATACGCAGAAAGCAACTTTTTTAAAGGCAGAAAAAGATTTTTAGCTCGCGTTATTGACTGGTCTGCTGCTTTAGTTGTTCTAAGTAATCAAGGTATGTCTGAAAATTCTTAGCCATCTCGCTTTTTTTGGCCGCGGTCATGATCTCAACACCTTCCTGCATGACAGCGATCGCTTCATCCAATTTG
>CBDUSK010000020.1:0-11996 GCA_965369915.1 uncultured Phycisphaerae bacterium | reverse complement strand
AGGGAATGTACGGCGTCGGCGACAAGTGCCATGGAGCCGGCAGCGATCCCGGCGGCGAACTTTACAGCGGCGAGGACGATGTTGGTGATGACGCCGAGGTAAGTGATCTGCTTGATAAGCTTATTGGCGGTCCGGAGTTTCGGGGTGGACATTATTCAAGTATCCCTTCGCAAAGTTCAGTAATGGTATCGATATAGCCGCGAGCGGCTTGTTTGTTTTTAGTTTCGAGGATCAATCTCATGACAGGTTCGGTATTGCTGGTGCGTAGGTGCAGCCAGCCATCGTCGAAATCGAACCTGCAGCCGTCGGCGGTATTTATTTTCGCGTTTTTGAAAATCTGTTTTGCTTTTTCAATTATGGCATCGGCCTGCGTTTTATCGGCGTTTACCTTTGACTTGTGTATATAATAGCCGCCTATTTCGGCGACAAGGGCGCTGAGGCTTTTGCCGGTGTCGGTCATAAGCTGCAAGACGAGCGCCATTGCGACGAGGCTGTCGCGGACAGGCCCTACGCGCAGGTCGATGACGCCGCCGTTGCCTTCGCCGCCGATGATGCAATCGTTTTTGAGCATGGCTTCGGCAACATTGGCTTCACCGACGGGAGTTCGGATGATACTGGAGCCGGCTTTTGCAGCGATATCGTCAATCATTCGGGAGGTGGAAAGGTTTGCCGCGGCTGAGCCGGTTTTCGTGCTGAAGATATATTTTGCGGCAAGAGCGAGCGAATATTCCTCACCGATGTAGTTTCCGCTCTCATCGATAATAGCGAGCCTGTCGGCATCGGGGTCCAGTGCAAAACCGATGTCGGCGTCGGCGGTTTTGATCCTATCGCAAAGGCCGGTGAGATTTTCCCTGGTCGGTTCCGGGGTATGGGCGAACAGGCCTGTAGGTTCCGAATTGAGGCAGAGGACCTGACAGCCGAGAAGTTCAAGAAACTTTTTGGTAATTGGTCCGCCGGCACCATTTACGCTGTCAAGGACGACTTTAAACTTTTTAGCCGCGATCGCGCCGGAGTCAATGATGGTCATGACCTTATCGATATGCACGTCACAGGCGCGGTCATCCGGCGTTGAATTTCCCAAATCCGCGGAGTCGACAGCGGTGAATTTTTTATCAAGAAATATTTTTTTTATCTTTTCAGCGGACGCTTTGGGGGGAGCTATCCCGTTATCGAGCAGGAGTTTAATTCCATTATACTCGAGCGGATTGTGGGAAGCGGTAACGACAACTCCGCCGTTACATTTCAAGTGTCTTAACATGATGCCGACACAGGGGGTGGTGACCAAACCCAGATCGACGACATCGATCCCGACAGAACACAGACCGCGAATAACGGCAGAAGCCAACTCCTGACCGGAGGGCCGCGAATCCCTTCCGATACAAACGGTCAGTTTATCATTGCCCGGTGCATCGTTCTTTAAGAAGGTCCCGAAGGCAGAACCGAATTCAACGGCTATTCGGGGTGTTAAGTTCTGCCCTACTATTCCTCTCATCCCGCTGATGCTGATAATAAGTTCCTGTGCCATCGCGGCCTCAAATTTTACGTGACTTTTCGAGGGTATCTTTCAACCTGCCGACGAGCCGATTGACCTGTGTTTCCTTAAGTGTAAGTATATCCCGGAGGGCCTCGCCGATATGAGGCAGATAGGTTTTTATATAGTCTCGTTTTACCATTTCCTGCTTGATACGTCTTTGCCGTCTTACATACATACCAAGTTTTCGGCCGCATTCCTGGACGGCAAGTTTTATTTCCTTTATGATCTCGGGGTAATGGGCAATGGCCTCTTTGCTTTCGGAAGTGAACGGCACCCAGACAGACGCTATATGGATCATGAGTATCACCTGGCCACGCGGTAAAGCTCCTTTGCTCTGGCTAAGACCATAACTTCGCCAGTTCGTTTCCAGAATTGATTTGTAGATGGCACAGGCTGACTGCTGGTACAGCAGCGGGACACGATTAGCTATGCGAGACAGTCGCATAAGAGGTTCCTTATCAGAGTCGCCGTTCGAATTCGAAGACTGTCCTTTGAAACCATAAGCCAGAGCCGCTTCGATAAGAAATGGGTTTCCGCGATAGACTGACGGCCTTCTCGTACAGCTCGTATAAAAGTTCGCATCAACAACACGCTTTAGTCCTTCTTCGAGATTTTTTTGTCCGATCGGGCCGATGCAATCGGTCGAAGGGGACATTATCTTTGTCTCATTGATCGCTTTGTAGAGACGTTCGGCTTCTTTAAGAGTAATTTTTTTCGGCCTGAGGCGTGAAGAAAGCTTTGCGGTTTTGGCCAGAAGTGCGGCAATTCGAGGACTTATGCGGGAGAACTCTTTTCGTAAAAATTCCGAGATAGTTTTGGAGGCGCTATCCCTTGCCATCTTATAGAGCACTCCTATCTCAACGCCGTAAGGGTGCGGTTTTATCTCAACGGGGATAAAGGGGAGCTCTTTACTTTTTCGCAGATATTTATATGTTTTACCATCGTGGGCGTTGTAGGTTATCGAAGCATGTGGATTGGCCATGGCGGTCTGTGCGATATATTCATCTATGGACTGTTTGCCTTTCTGGTAGCGTCCTTCGAGAGTGATCTTAACACTGGTTCCGGTGGGCAGTTCGAAATCGCACTCTTCATCGAGAACGACCTCGGGTTTATTGTGTGAGGTATCAATTTGCACATGATAATGAAGCGCGGGTTGTTTAGCTTTTGTTCGGGAGATTATCTGAACGGGCTCTCCGGTTGTAATCAGTCCGTACATACCGGCGGCACTGATGCCGATGCCCTGCTGTCCCCGACTCATCTTGAGTGTATGAAACTTGCTTCCGTAAAGAAGCCTTGCGAAGATGTTCGGTATCTGGCTTTTAAGAATACCTGGTCCGTTATCGGTGACGGTGAGGGTAAACCTGTTGTCGATGTCGGGAACGGGTTTAATGTTAATTGTAATATCCGGCAGAATATGCGCTTCATCACAGGCATCGAGCGAGTTATCGACGGCTTCTTTGACGGCAGTCAAAAGCGATTTTCTCGGATTATCGAATCCGAGCAGGTGTCTGTTTTTGGCGAAAAATTCGCTGACGCTGATATCGCGTTGTTTTGCGGCCATGGATTCGGCGGTAGCGGCTATTTTTTTACTTCCGCGTTTTTGAGCGACAACCGTTTTTGCAGTGTGTTTTGTCTTTGCGGCTGCTTTTGCTTTGCGTTTAGTCTTTTTCTTTGTTCCGGCTTTAGGTTTTGTTTTCGCTTTTTTGCGGGTTGAAACCTTAGTACCGCTTTCAAACGGCAGAGATAACTGTCTGGTGTTACCGGCCTTTTTAGCTGCCATATATAAAACTCCTTTTCCAACGTCGCTTCGCTTTAAAGACAAAGCTTAACAAAGCGGTCATCCCGGACGATTTTTTAACTGAGTTTGCAGACGTATATCTCATTGACAAAATCGAGAGAGCCAAGCTCTTTGACGGCGTTTTCATCGGGTTTGGAATCGAGACTTACAGCGAGCACAGCCTTTCCTTCGTCGAGTTTCTGTGCTACACCCATGGTGCTGATATTTATCCGGTGTTTTCCGCAGACGGTTCCGACGGCCCCAATGACACCTGGTTTATCGGCATTGAAAATGATGACCATGGTACCTTCAGGTGTCACCTCGACATTAAAGCCGTCAATTTCGATGATCCGCAGAAGCTTTTCACTGAATACGGACCCGCTAATCGTTCGTGTAATCTTGTCGGTAACAACCTTTGCAGTAAAGCTGGAAGCTACATCCTTTGGGTCGCTGTTTTTCGTCTGGTCGATGCTGATGCCTCGTTCCTTCGCGAGCAGCGAGACGTTGACCATATTAACGGGCGTATCAAAGTGTGGCTGCAAGAGTCCAATTGTAAAACCAGTGGTAATCATCTCCACGGGTTTTTCGGCAATTGCGCCGCGGTACTGCAGCTCTATAGACTTCACAGGTCCGGTTATAATGGCGCTCATAACTGACCCGATCCTCTGAGCCAGTTCGGTATAACGCTGAACAATTCGAGGTACAGTACCCCCGGCAGAAGGCGCGTTGAGGGCATTTTTGACAGGGCCTCCCTTGATCGCATCGACGAGAATTCCGGCAGCTTCGACCGCAACTTCGATCTGAGCCTCTTCGGTACTGGCGCCTAAGTGAGGGGTCACCAGGCAATTCGGAAGTTTGGAAAAACGAGTATTCTCAGGGGGCTCTTCAGGAAAAACATCAATTGCGGCCCCTGCAATTTTTTCCTCGGCGAGGGCATCGTACAGGTCGTCCTCATTAATAATTCCGCCTCTCGCACAGTTGATGAGACGTACCTGGGGTTTCATCATCTCAAGCTGTTTTTTTGAGATCATGTTGAGAGTCTGTTCATTACTGGGAACATGCATGCTGATATAATCGGCCTGTTTGTAGATATCTTCGAGGTTTTCGGTGATCTCTATTCCGAGTGCCTCGGCATCTTTTGGTACGGCGAAGGCGTCATATCCGATAACTTTCATATTGAAGCCAAGAGCCATTTTGACGACGGCCATACCGATCCTTCCGAGACCGATGACGCCAAGTATCTTGTTATTAAGCTGGTTTCCCATATATTTTTTTCGGTCCCAGGCACCGGCTTTCAGGGAGTTACATGCAGGAACGACATTTCGGCTTAATGCAAGCATAAGGGCAAGAGTATGTTCAGCGGCGCTAAGTGTATTACCGCCTGGTGTATTCATCACGATGATGCCTTTTCTGGTAGCTTCGGGGATATCGATATTATCAACCCCGACTCCGGCGCGGGCAATGGCTTTAAGCTTTCCCGGTTCGGAAAGGACTTTCGAGGTGACTTTTGTTCCGCTTCGAATAATAAGGCCGTCATATTCGCCTATGATAGCAGCTAACTGGTCTTCTCGGATTCCTGTCTTAACCACGGGCTTGACACCGTCGATGGAATTAAGCAGATCGATACCTTCGGGTGCAAGTTTGTCAGTAATTAAAATCTTAATCATCGCATCACTCCAAAAACATTTTCTTTCGACAGATAGAATTTGTTATTTTCAACCGTTTTACTACCATTGCTCAGAATTATAGTCTCTCTGTTCGGCGCTGGTCTTAAACCTGGCCCTGGAGCAATCGTACAGATACCTTGAAATGCAATGGGCAGTAGTGGTAGTAAGCCTTTCCAGAGCCGCTTTTCGCCCCTTGTTTTCAAACTCAATGACGGCTTTTACGGTCCTCCCATCACCATCTAAGGGCCAGAGGACCTCGGAGGCGGAGACGTCGAACAGAACACTTCTTGTAAACAAAGATCCGTTATAATAATCATGATCGGCAATCGCGTAAAGGCTGTAATTTTCAATCAGGACATACAAAACCAGTCCGACATCAAGAGCATCGCCAACTTGAACGGGAGAAAGTTCCGCGAAATCTTTTCTTCGAGCCTGCAATTGTGATATTTCCTGGTAAGAGATGATGTATTTACTTTTAATGCCGGCCTTTTTAACCAGAAAAATGTCGATCATATCGCTCAGGTCCGCCTGGAGAGCGGCTTGTACCCCGCTTGCCGGGGCCTTGTCGACAAAAACGAGTATCCCCTGTTTGGCGTGGTCTTTTAGCCTGTACTGGGCGGGAATTTTCTGTTCATGATGCGTTGGGCTCGCAATAACTCCTAAGAGTTCGCATCCGCCGAAATAAAAGGTCGACAAAAAAGCTAAAAACACAAATATATATTTTTTAATCTTCATAAACAGTCCTCTATTTAGCTAAGACAGTTCCCCGCCGGCAATAGCCCGAGCGATGGTCACGGCCCAGCCTGCACCCAGAATAATTATCAGTGAGACAATAAAAAACTTAATAAACCGTCTGCTTACCGGCTGGTGCAGAAAACGGAAGTTTACACCAAAAACGGCAATAAGTAAAGCAAATATCGCTATTACAACAAGTCCGCAACAAATAATCGCGCCGGCCGGCTGAATGTAAAAAGCCTGTAAAATCCTTCCCTGAACAAAGGCCATCGCCGAGGTCGTCATCCAGCAACCCACGCAGGGAAGAGAATAAGTTCTTTTAAATTCGCAGATACCGAGCATTCGCGTCAGGTCGAACCTTCCCTGAGCGGCGGCCCAGAGGAACCAGAACATCGCGAAAACAGCCAGAAAAACGATTCCGGCGACGATCCGCTGGGAAAACGTCGGCCCGAGAGATAATTTCCCGGAATTTGACTGTTGGCTTGCAGGCATAATTACGATATGATATGAATCAGCAAAAAGATTGTCAAGCTGAAAGGCAGAAAATGGGACTGGAACACAGCGATATTCGAAAGATGCTCGAGGTTGGAATGGTGGCGGCCCGTCTGGCAGGTCAGCGGGCGATGGAAGAGCTGAAGTATGTCAAGACCTCAATAAAGAATAACAACGAGATCGTTACGCAGGCAGACGAGCTTTGCCAGAAGCTGATAATCGACCGGATCAAGGAGACCTATCCGGACCATGGATTTCTGGCGGAAGAAGGGGCGGGCGGCAAAATGTTCAAACAGCCTCCGAGGAGCGGCGAACCGATCTGGTGGGTGATCGACCCGATCGACGGGAGCAATAATTATGCTCACGGTCTGCTGGAGTTCGGAGTGAGCATCGCGGCGGTATACGAAGGTAAGCCTATCGTGGGCGTGATATTCGACCCGGCGACAGATTCGATGTTCACGGCGGCAAAGGATATGGACGCTCAACTAAACTCATCCCGAATAACGGTAAGTGACGAGGGGATAAACGAATTCGCCAGCTTTGGCATCGATAGTCATTTTCCCGACAAACTCACCGGAGGTATAAATAATATCATGAGCCGAACCAGGTTCCGTAATCTTGGCTCGACCGCCCTGCAGTTGGCTTACGTTGCCAGAGGCTCCATGATCGGCACTATTTCAACGGTGACAAAGATATGGGATATTGCGGCGGGGGCATTTATAGTAGAGACAGCGGGCGGGATGGTAACTGACCTTTCGGGCAAGAGCGTCCTTGAGATGGACCTTGACAACTACGCGGGCGGGAACGATGCGGTTCTGGCGGCGAATAAAAAGAACCATGCGGAACTGTTAAAGGTTTTCGGCGGATAAACTAAGGGCAGTTCGGTCAGCTTTTCTATCGGGGGTCGGGTACGGGATGCAATACTACAAGCTTTGGTCTGTCGGCTGGCGAGAAGACACCGCTGCGGTCAAATACGGCGATCATTCTCTTTTGTGGTCCGTTCTGCCCGATGCGAACGAGGATATATGCAGTAAACACATCACTGCGGACAGTAACAAGGTTACTTATGCGATGGAAGAGTATATCACGCTCCTCAAGATCATTTTCCGTCAAATCCGCTGTAAAATCTAGTGGAACAGAAGAACCTAAGATATCTCTGCTATATTTTCGAATATCAGAATATAGGTCATATGTCCCTCCTGAACCATCATAATCATTTGTCACATTAATCAATTCAGCAATATTCGCAAATCCCAATTCCTCTCTAACAGCAGGAGCACCGCTGCCCATTCCAGTTTGCCTTCCGCCTGAATAATCGATTGGAAGATTTAATCCATCTCTATACGCCACAATTGCCCTTGCCAATCTTAACTTAGCTTCTCTTTGCAACGCATTAGATTCCGGAAGAGACGGATCCTGTACCCACGGCAATTGAGCTATTACAAACCAGGGAGCGGTGTTGATATTTATCCGCCCCGCCACCGCTAATTCTTCATCTTCATCCGCCGACCCGTTACCGTCATTGTCCACGCCGTCATTGAAAGGAGCAAAGATCGTCAGATAACGAAAGATATTCGCAAATCGGCTATCCTGAAGATCGATCCTTCCCGCAGTTATATCGGTTATATCACCGCCGCCGGCTATACGGATATTTTCCCAGAACTCAGGCATAGTGTAATACCGGCCAATATTGCTATCATACATAGTTCCTAAGGCAAGGACATTTGTAAATTCGCCTACCGTACGAAGTGGTTCATCTATTAGCCTAAACGTTGTCTGGATTGGCGAACATGGGTCATTTTCTGAAGCTACTGTGTTAAAATTACTCAATGAAACACTACAAGGATCCCACTGTGGTATTGAATCCCATATAGGTAAACTGGTACTTGCTGTTTCTCTAAGTCTCCATCTGCCACGATATGCAGTATATTTTTCCAGTCCATTATTATTTTGACTATGATCAGGAACATTACCGATATCAACAATGATATCTTGTGTGCGAATATTCTGCCATCTTAGAACTAATCTGTAATTATCTGAAAAAGTCAGGGCAGAAACGCTATCATCATCCACTTCTCCAGGAGAAAAACCTGTAATTGGCGGAACATTGTCAGAACTATCTGTAATTATATAGGAACGAGCCGCGTCAACTGTTCCATTAGGCAGATTAATCGTTCCTATAAGTACATCTGCAATATTGTATATTTCCAATGACCAATCAGCACCTAAATTGTTTATCGAACTTGGTCCAGGGTTATACAACTCAATAGCCCAATGTGTTTCTTCATTGATCGTAGCGTCACTGATATCACTATCATACTGAGCTACAGCTATCATACTGATATAAAGTTGCTGGGCTGTTGCTTCATGGCCATAATATGTCACACCATTGGAAGTTAAACTAGAAACTGTCTCAGGTGAATCACGATCAATGAAATCTGCAAGATTGACGGCGAGTTGACAGGCGAGGCGTTCACGTATCTCGGAATCTGTCCAGCCAAGCCCTGTAAATTGCGGCATATTATTTCTAATCACAGATCCATCCGGCAGGCCCAGCCAGATGGCTGCTGCTATCAGATTCGGATCATCATCGTTGATATATACCGGCCGATATGACCACTGATTGGGATTTTGATCCCAGTTTGTCCAGTCATTCCATGTGCTAAGCAAATTACCGGGCATTCCACTTGTATCCGTTCTCGGCGCTATCACCCTGTCAAAACTGTAGGTGGTGCTTATATGACGGCGATTACATAGGAATTTGTCGCTAGGGTCTGTGGGTGAAGTTGTCTTGTCAAACCAATCACCTATATCATCGCCAGGTACATACGGGATCCTTTTGCCCACAGTTCCGGTTCCGGGGTCAAAAGTCACAGGCCAGCCATAAGAAAAGCCCGCTCCATCTGTGTAACCAAATCGATTATTAACAAATGAGGTTAAGAAGTACCGGTTCCGCAGTTCGAGTTCATCACCGATATCGAATGGCAGAAAGCCGGGTAAAGGATCTAAAAGCCGCCGTGAGACATAATATTCATACAGAACATCATACTGATAATCATACGGAAAAGGCAATGATACATTTCCAAATCTTTCATACTGGATCGCTGTTGCATCCAGAAAATCTGGAGCCCCAGCATCTGTGGAACTGATGATCCTCTCAAGGTTTACATGCGCAAGTAATGAACCGTCCCAGTCGCCGGACTGGGTCGTCAGGTTTGTGGGGTCGCGATAGGCGGTGTTGATATTTATCATGCCGCAGTTGTCGATGATGCGAACGGCGGCGTAGATATTTTCACCCCGGCTTGAACTTATACCGGGCAGTGCTATCCATCGAGAATCGGCAACGCCGTCGCCGTCGGCATCGGCACGAGTACCCCAAGGCAAAATATCACCTGTACCTGGATTCTCAACATAACCTACAGGTTCATTCTCAGAAATGATCCGAGTAACAGCTCCGGAAGTGATAGGATCAGATGGATAATTCACTTCGACATAACCTAAACTTGAAATAGCAGAGATATGCCCGTAGAGGTCGGTTATATGGAGCCAGTATATATCACATGGGTCCGAAGGATTTACCGCCGGCTCCAGGTTCGCCAGCCATGGATCGTCATCGCCGGGATAATCCCAGTACTCATCTTCATCTAATGCGCATGGGTCATCTCCATTAAGCATAAGGTTAAGGTTATCATTAATGCCGAAGAGGTCGTCTGTGAGAACGGTCCTTATCCGGTCAAGGACAACATTAACGCCCGCCCTTAGTTCCCTGGTTCGGACAATGCCGGAACTCGCCATTTCGTCGATGCGCGAGGTCATCAGGAACAGGACGCCCACCGCTGCAAGCAGGACGGTAAGGACCACCACGAGGATAAGGGCAGAACCTTTCGGGCCATGTGCAGCGGTATTTATATGTATCGATCCTTTTTTCATTGGCTAATTGTCCAGATAAACTATATGGGTGAAGGTCTTTCCTTCGGGGAAAATTCCCCTCGAATCATAAAGCGTAAAAGTAAACTTCAAAGCCGGGCCAAAGCCGTTGATAACATCTTCACCGAATGCTAAGATGTACCAGTAAGCAGTATCGACATCAAGCCTTGTATTGTCGGAAGGGTGGACGAAGTAATCGGTATTAGTTAAATCACCATCACGATCAGGGTCAACTTCCAGGATCCATCGCTGCTCTAGTTCGTACCAAATCTGTACCTTGAACTCACCTACACCTTCGGCTAAGAGCATATGTATTGAATTAGGGTCATCGGTATTGACCACAAGTCCTCCTTCGGTAAGATCAGCGAGATCAAGCTGCATATCGGTACTAACCGTAAACATTTCACGTAATTCAGCAGGGTCAGCATTATTCCAATCGGCAAGTGTTGCCCAGTCATGTTCATAAGTATTGTTTCTGTATATGTATGTTTCATTGGGAACACCTTGTAAGGGAATTGGAATACTTCCAAAATTTGGGAAATCTTGCGGAATACCAGGCGTAGTGGTAGTCAAGATGTGCTGGCTTCTGGCAAGAATCCTTCTATCACGTTCTATACCGGGAGCTTCCGATCCGGAAGTATTATTATAATCCCTATGAGCAAGCATATAAGATACCCTTGCGATATTTCCCCTTATATCGCCATAGCGCTGATGATATGTATGGAAGTTTCCAGTTGTGAAAAACATTAACCGTTCAAAATTAATGTAAGCGTCCGGTTCATCAGTATAGTCGGCATAATCCACAACATGACGACCATCCGAAGGATAAAAAGAATAAGGCACCCAAGCCAGGATAATTAAACTGTCTTTTTGGAGGTGTTCGAAGTCGGCGGTGAGCTGGTCGGTGATGGTTCTTAGTTTTCTGGTAATTTCGGCGGTTGCGGTGGCGGTGCGCTGGGCGTTTATTGCAGCTTTGAAAATGATGCCGGAAGCGGCGAGGAGTCCCGTGAGGAGCCCTACCGCGACTAAAAGCTCAACAATTGTAAAGGCCCTTCTCATTATGCAAATTACCTATTCAATTAAAAGTTTATTGGCCACGAACAAACATCCACCACCGGGTACCTGTCTGAATTTACCGCAGGTGGAACAACCCAGACCGGAAAAATATCGTTGGGATTACCCCATGACCGGTCTTTGTTTAATTCTATTTCATCATTGTCTACCGCTCCCCTACCTATCACTAAGTAACTATGCCAAGTATCTGCAATGAGATCGTGCTGGTCATCAATTATCATACTGCCCTGGTTGATATATCTTATCTCAGTGGAATTAACTATTTGCCATATCCGATCACTGATTTTCTTCAAATCTATCTTAACCGGCACCGGCCTCTCGCCATCCGTCGAGATTACAGTACCATAATCGGGATCAAAATAATCGGTCTCAGGTTCTGGATATCTTGCAGCGGTAGTTGTCTTTCTACAAACAAAGACTACTGTGTAAACATCACCGTTCGATAAAAGCCCGCACAGAGCCGACCATGAGTACTTTTTGTCCCTGTCTTCGATAGAATCTGTTGAAGGATAAAGAAGTTCACTGTCGGTAAATAAAGTGTTATTTTCTAATACATCTGAAAAATTCCCTAACATGCCTGATGCCAATTGCCCAAAATCAATTCCCATGTCCTGGTCATTCGGGTCTGCTCCATAGAGCCTTATCTTGTTAACCGCTTCGTTGGCTACTACCGAACCGACAGTGCGTTCGGTGGCCATCGTGGTAAGTTTGAGCCCGACGGGAAAGATCGTGGCAATGAGCATAAAACCGATGGCGAGGATACCGGCTGCCATGAGCACCTCGGTAAGAG
>CBDUSK010000019.1:0-12349 GCA_965369915.1 uncultured Phycisphaerae bacterium | reverse complement strand
ATGTTATATGTTAACTAATTTTGTGGTGGAGTATGAGCTTTCAAAAAACATTAAAAATACCAAACAAAGCCAATTGGCTTATCCCGCACCAACTCCGGTTCGTGCGCTGGCCTGCCCTGAGCGCCTGTCCCGAGCACCGTCGAGGGGAGCACCGCGAGTCGAACGGGCTCTTTGAAAATATGTTTTTTACTGGATTGTTTGAACCGCGAGGCTACAATATCAGTAGGAATTCAAGGAAGATACTTAAAATGGGAGGTCTCTAAAATGCTTAAACATACCTTTATCATAACGATGATTTATTTCTGCGGCTCCGTCTGCTGCGGCGACACCTTCAGAAACCGCCGGACCGGCGAAGTTTTCCACGGATTTGCCACACAGAAAGAAAAACAAAACCTGACAATGGTCTATATCAACGATGAGAAAAAGTTCAAATTACTCAATCTGGGCGAATTCGACATTACCCGTAACGCCCGGGGCAGGCGGAACAACGTCGTGATCATACCGCTCAAGTCAGAAGAGGTAATTATCTCCCAGGCGGTGGTCGAGGCCGTCTCTAAGGAAATAATCAGCGCATCCGATAAGGGACCCAGGTTCATTATGATCGAAATAGACTCTCCCGGCGGACGAGGAGACTATATGAGACAGCTTTGCTCAGTGATCATAAAAACCGACAACTGTCCCGTGGTCGCATACATTAATGGAGGCAAGTTCAGCGGAGCATATTCCGCGGCGGCAGCTGTGGCCCTGGCATGTGATAAGGTGTATATCGCATCCGATACAGTAATGGGAGCAGTTGGGCCGGCAGTTAGAAACCTCAGAAATGATTATATTTCTAATTACACCGAGATGTTCAGCTCCAAAAACCTGGCCGCATATAAAAGCTACATAGCCGCACTTGCCGAGAAGAACAACCGTCCAGTTGTTGTCGCTATGGCAATGCTGGACAGAACTATCGAGGTGATCGAAGTAGTCGACAAGAACGGCAAAAAATCGCTTATCGACAGGTCCGAGAGACAATCATCGCAGTCGGTGGTTCGCACATGGTCAAAGCAGTTCGTTAACCAGGGGGCGGATTTGTACGGTTCCGCCGATCAGACGAAGCAGATGATTTTGACCCTGACACCCACTGATGCGATATATACACGAATGGCTGATAAAATAGTTTCTTCCCGGACCCAAGTTCTTCAAGACATGGGAGCCTCAGACGCAAAGCTGATAAATAAAGGCTCCGCGACAGACAAGATCATACGTAAGTTCGTTGCGGCAAGACGCAATTTAAGCAGGCTTTTGGCCTCTGTTGATTTTCTGCAGGAAAGAGTCGATGGACTCGAAAAACAACTGGATGAGCAGAATCGTGAGGTCACGGTCATAACATCCCGAAATAATCGGACAAATTCGCGTCTTGGCAACCGGCTTTCTGATCGAACAGCACGCCAGAGGGGACTATACCAGGATGTAGATCGCAGCCGAGGTCGAAAAATGCGGGAAAGACTTGGGTCCGAAGTTGTCGTTGAATCTGAAACAGGCCTTAATAGAAATGATTTGCTTCAGGAGATATCATTTGTCCTGATAGATCTGATAAGAGATTACGACAATACTATTGTACTTGCCAGACGCTATCCCGGTGCCCTGCCTTTAGGAATGACCGTCACGATGCTTGAAAAACGGTTCGATACCGCTGAGGCTCTATACAATAGTGTTGTTTTCCGGCGATAAGCCCCTGCAATTAACTTTCCGTCATGAAGTGCAGTATAGCATAAAAAAAGCCTGCCTCAAGAGGCTGAAGTTTGCTATTACGTGTTGCCCTGCCGGCAACGAATAATATATAGAATCAGGTCCCTTCTGCTGATGATACCAACCAGCTTTCCTTTCGAGGTAACCGGAACCCTTCTGAAATAGCCGTCTTTCAGACACTGGCAAACATCTTCCAGGTTATCCTCCACATCAAAGGTGATCACCGACTGGGTCATAGAGCTGTTGACTGTCCTGTTTTCGCTATATTGGAGAACATGGAATAAATCCAGCACATCTTTTTCCGTGATAATACCTACCACAGTCATATCATCCTCGACAACCGGAATACCGGTAATATCGTTTGTAGCAAGAAGCTGAGCCACTTCATACATGGGAGTTTCTTTATTGACGCTGACAACACATTCAGTCATAATATCTTTAATTTTAGGCACTTAAACCCCTTTTTCTTAGCAATTCTTTTGAGCAGGTACTAAAGGTTTTTCGGCAAACATCTTTATAGCTGTTAATAAATATCACCTTAAAATACAATTTTCACAAAAAAATTGATACTCTCAAATTACGCAAAGAACTTTTCGCCAAACTTCTCGTAGTATTTGTCAATGTAAAAAATATGCAGAATAACCCTCAAAGGTCTTTTTTGCCTTCATTTTGGGTGATTTTCCACTTTTTCGAAAGGAATGATATCATGGATGCCAATTGCTTTTTAGGTACCCTTTTAGTGATGAGTCTCGCGGCCTGTTGTACTTACCACTCAAGGCTTGAGACAGATTTTGAAGCCGGACATAAAAAAACATCTTCTGATAGTGACCTCCATTTTTTACTTGAGGACGAAGGTGAAAACAATTCGATACTCTAACGTTGAAAAATGTTAATCAATAAATATTCAATGTTTTTGTACACCTGTTTATACTCCACATTTCATCTGATTATACAAGATATTGGGGGCGACCCTAATTTTTGCCCTATAAATAGATTGTTCTTGACTATTGCTCTCAGGAACAATATTCTTCATCGGGTTTGATATCTATTACCGATACGAATAGTGGGGAGAATTTGAACCGGAATCTAATTTCCCGGTTTATTAGGGGTTTTTATGATGAACTGTTTTAAGACAAAAAAAATTGTTCTCATTATGATTTTGCTATCCCTGGCAGTGATGTTCTGCGCCTGTGAGCAGGACGCTTCAAAAACCGACAAGCGAAACCTTGAAGAACCCGCTGAATTGAACACGACGATCGGTTCTATCGCCCGCCTTTATGACTTCAGCGCTACGCCCGTCAGAGGATTCGGCATCGTAGCCAATCTGCCCGGGACAGGCTCAAGTGAGTGCCCGCCGGACCTAAGAGCTGTTCTTGTAAAGTATATCCAGCAGCAGGTACCCGATAAAGGCACAATAAATCCGAACAGCTTCATCGATAGTAAAAACACCGCAGTAGTTGAAGTTTACGGACTGATCCCTCCTGTAGCGACAAAGGGACAGAATATCGATCTGAAAGTCGCCGCCCTTTCGAGCACCCAGACCACTTCCCTTGCCGGGGGGAGGCTTTTTACTACCGACCTCAAGGGGATTACAAGATTTACTCTTTTCAATGAATATTCGAAAACACTGGCTAAAGCCGCCGGTCCTATATTCATCGATACGCTGGAGACACAAAATATCAATAAAAATACAGGTTATATACTTGGCGGCGGAGTTATTTCTATTGACGCACTGATTTCAGTGGCTTTGTCTGAGCCGAGCTATCTTACTGCAAGCGCAATCCGTAACCGGCTGAATGAAAGATTCGGTCCCGGAACCGCAAATGCCATTTCACCCGCTGAGATCATAATAAAAATCCCTGACAAGTTCGAAAAACGCAAAGTCAGTTTCCTGGAAATGGTAAAATTGCTTTATATCACCGACAACAGTCAATTGCAGCAGGCAAGGATAGACTCTCTCGTCCGGCGGCTTGCGGAAAGTGAAGATAAAATCATCAGTGAACTGGCCCTGACCGCTATTGGCAAGGGTGCACTTGATGAATTGGCTCAGCTTTTAGACCATCCCGACCAGAGGGTCCGTCTGCATTCGGCAAGATGCATGCTCGAGATCGGTGACGATAAAGCCTTGGAACCTTTACGGAAAATCATAATAGACCGCAATTCTCCTTATAGGATCGATGCGATAAAAGCTCTCGGAACCAGCGCAAAACGCAACGATGTGTTACCGATTCTGAACCGCCTGCTCAGAGACGATGACTTCGATGTACGATTTGCAGCTTATGAGCAACTGCGAGAACTGGCGGATATATCCATCTCCCAGACAATTGTTGCGGGAGACTTTTTCGTTGACAATGTAACCGCCGGAGGTCAAAAAGTAATTTTTGTTTCACGCACCAACGTTCCACGGATAGTCCTGTTCGGGGCTCCGATCTATTGTAAAGATGATGTTTTCATAGAATCATCGGATAAAAATATTATAATCAACGCCAAGCCCGGTGAAAAATTCGTCTCTGTTATGCGAAAACATCCCACTCAGCCGAAATTGATAGGACCGATGGCCGCAAGTTTTGAACTTACCGATATTATCCGGGTACTGTGCGAAGGGTTGCCTGTTAAAAACCAGCTTCAATTACGCCCCGGACTCGGCGTATCATATTCCGATTTAATAGCTCTTTTGAGCCACATGTGCCGAAGCGGTGTCGTTAACGCTGAATTCAGGGCGGGATTATTGTCTACTGCAGGCGCAATTCTGGAGAAAAAGCCCTCTGACGACCGATAAAAAGGTAATGGATTACTCGAAACGTACAATTAGGATACATATTGTTTGGCCCATGGAGGACGGTGTATGAAGCTGGATAAGATTGTCCTTAACGGATTCAAGAGCTTCGCTGATAAGATAGATTTCAATTTTGTTGAGGGTATTACCGCCATCGTCGGCCCCAACGGCTGCGGCAAAAGTAACGTCGTCGATGCCGTCAAGTGGGTACTGGGAAACCAGAGCCCGAAAAGTCTGCGAAGCGGACAAATGTCTGACGTCATCTTCAGCGGTTCCTCAAGCAGAAAATCAAGCGGAATGGCACAGGTTAGTCTGCACTTTTCACAGGTCAATGATCTCGATACGGAAAATGACCAGCTTGAGATCTCAAGAAGATTATACAGAAGCGGAGACAGCGAATACCTTATTAACAACCGCATCTGCAGGCTGAAGGATGTCCGCGAACTGTTCATGGACACCGGCATCGGTGTAAGTGCCTACTCGATAATTGAGCAGGGACAGATCGATCAGCTCCTGCATGCTTCTCGAGCGGACCGCAGGGTGATCTTCGAAGAAGCCGCGGGAATCAGCAAATACAAATCCCATAAAAAAGAAGCTCTGCGCAAGCTTGAACGCACCGAGCAGAACATGCTCCGGCTGGCTGATATCGTCACAGAAGTTCAAAAGCAGCTTCGAAGTATAAAGCTCCAGGCCGGCAAAGCAAGAAACTATCTGCAATACAGCGAAAGGCTCAAAGAGCTGCGCGTAAACTACTCGCTCGCTGAATATCATAAGATCGTCACTCAAAGCAACGAACGAAAGCAGATTCAGGTACAACTGGAGGAAAAATTCGGTTTGGTCGTTGCTGAAGTCGCAAAGAACGACGCCTCCATGAGCGAACTGGGCAGCACCATCATCGACACTGAAAACAGAATAAACCAGTGTGATAATTCTCTGGTCGCAGCAAAAAGCAAGATCGAACAGCATTTCGAGCGTATCGAGTTTTTAAAGAGCAGGATCGATGAACTCCGGCAGCGAAAGATAAACGCCGCAGAACAGATTCGTAAACTCGAGACTCAAAGCAGTCAGTTTACAGAAGACCTTCTCGACTGCGAGATCGAGTTTAAAGACAATGATGAAGTACTCACCCGTAAAAGCGGGGAACTGACTGAGCTTGGAGCGGTCATACATGAAATCAACATCCAGTGCAGCGGCATCGAGGCCAACCTCGAGGACGAAAAGTCGGGTATCATTGATATCGTAAGAAAGACTGCACAACTGCACAATGAGATCCAAAGCATAAATACATATCGAAACAGTCTCACCGGCCAAAAGGACCGCCTAAGCGGAAGGGTTGACACCGCCAGGACTCAGTTAGAACTGTTCCTTACGGAGAAAGCTCAGCATCGAGCCAGGCTTGATGATATTAACAAGGTCATTTCCGAATTGCAGACCAGCCTTGACGCCAAACGAAAATCCATCTCAGAGCTTGACAGTGACAAAACTCAGGCTAATGAAAAACTCGTTCAGGCAAAGGAACTGCGAAGCGGTCAGACAAGTGAGTTTAAGGTCCTGTCCGACATGGAAGCCAAACAACATGGGCTTAGCAACTCGATCAAGGATATACTGCAGGCCAAAACCCGCCAGGAACACAATCGTCACGATTACATCGAAGGCATTGTAGCCGACATCTTAAACGCCGATGCTGACTACGCAGATGCCGTTGAAGCCGCTCTTGAGGGCAGGACAGACGCCCTGGTAATTAACAGCACCAGCAGCTTTCTCGCCGATAAGGACCTTCATCAAAAGCTCACCAGCAGAGTTAATATCATATGCACTGACAGGATCGAGCCCTTCGTAGATACTTGTGATCTGTCAAAATATCCGCAAGTGATCGGCCGGCTCGCCGAGTTCGTAAATTACGACAGCAAATACGCCCGCCTTGCCTGGAAACTGCTCGGCCATACCGTCCTGGTCGAATCCATCGACGCGGCAATCGAACTTTCAAGCAAGCTCGGCTCTAACTACAGGTTCGTTACTGTCGCCGGTGAACTCTTTGACGGCGAGCTTTCGATAAGTCTCGGACCCGTTGGCAAATCGGCAGGACTGATATCGAGAAAAAGCAGGCTCGGGCAGCTTGAAACTGAAATCGCCGCTGTTTCACAGCAGATCGGCCAGATAGAAAAACAACTCGAACAGAATAACCGTCAGAATGAGCATCTGACAAAATTGTGCCGGGATTTCAGGACGGCTATTTACGAGGCCAATACCGAAAAAGTCAACACCGAGTCAACGCTGAACCTCATAGAACAGAGCATAAAACGCCTCACTGATGAACAGCCTGTTATTACCAGCGAAATAGAAATGCTCGAAGAGGAGATCTCACAGTCCGTCCAGAAAGAATACGATTCAAAACAGAAGCTTGAGGAACTTGAAGTTATTAACACAGAACGTTCTGCCCATATCGCCCAGCTCGAGTCGCAGTTCGCCGAACAGAGATCGCTTCTCGAAACCAGGACCGCATCACTTACAGACCTCAAAGTTCTGATCGGCCAGATAACCGAACAGCAAAGATCCATCACGCAGAGAATGACCAGTCTGCAAAGTCAGCTTCAACACGGGACAATGGCCCTGGAATCGGCCAGAACCGAACTGTCAGGGTGTGATAACCAGATCATGCAGACCGAACGGAACATTTTAAGCAGTGAAGCAAAGCTCTCCGAGTTGTTCGTAGATAAAGAAAACGCACAAAAGATCAGCATCGAAATGCACAAAAAGGTTGACGACCTCCTCAGCGAACAAAAGCAGACCGAACAACTGCTGAGGCAAAAACGCGCAGAACAAGCCGATGTCGAACAGCAAATTCATCAGGTTCAGTTAGATCTCAGTCAACTCACCGTTAAGGACGAAGACCTGACCCAGAGAGTTGCAGAAGAACTGCAGATCGACCTGGCTAATGCTTATGAGGATTTTGAGCACGCCCATGTGGATTGGGACCAGGTTCAACAGGAAATCACCGAGCTTCGCGGCAAGATCGAACGGCTCGGCAACGTCAACGTCGATGCAATACACGAGCAGGAAGAACTCCAGCAGCGATACGAATTTCTCGCCGGACAGGCCGAGGACCTTAACAAGAGCAAAGTACAACTCGAACAACTCATCAGCAGGATCAACAGGGAGAGCAGAGAAAAATTCAGGGTAACATTCGAAGATGTAAGAAAAAATTTCCAGATACTCTTTAGAAAACTCTTTGGCGGCGGCAAAGCCGATATTCTTCTCGAAGACCCGGACGATATCCTCGAGAGTGAAATAGAGATAATCGCTCGTCCACCGGGAAAAGAGACCAGAAGCATCTCACTGCTAAGCGGCGGAGAAAAGACACTTACCGCCCTTGCTTTACTTTTCGCCGTTTTCAGAACCAAGCCTTCACCCTTCTGCTTCCTCGACGAGGTAGACGCCGCTCTCGATGAGGCGAACAACGAAAGATTCAACATAATTGTACAGGAATTTCAGAAGGACTCACAGTTTATTATCATCACGCATTCTAAACGCACGATGAGTATCGCTGATGTGCTGTTCGGCGTCACAATGCAGACCCAGGGCGTCAGCAAGAAGATAAGTGTGTCATTTGACCATGTCGATTCGGACACTGATGCTGCGGCAGTAGCTTAAAGCGGTTAAGAAAGCAGACAGATGGTACAGCGATCCGATAGGCACATACTCAAAAACGGAATGGTGATACTCGGCAACCCGATGGAGAACGTCGAATCGGCAGCTTTCACCTTCTGGGTCCCGTCCGGAGCATCAAGACTTCCCGAAGGCTGTTGCGGGGCAGGTGCCGTCATCGTTGACTGGCTTTTCAGGGGAGCCGGCCAAAAAAACACCAGGGAACTGATCGATGCTGTCGATGGTCTCGGTCTGCACCGCAGTAGTCTGGTCACAAGCAGTCACATTACTTTAGGCGCCGCACTCGAAGCCGGCAACCTCACAAAAGCGATCCAGTTGTATGCTGATATTATTCTTGATCCAAAGCTTGACCCTCAGCAGTTCGAACTTTCCAAAGAGTTGGCAATAAATGACGTCATAGGCCTCAACGACGATCCTCGACATGATGTCATGCTGAAACTTTATGAACAGTTTTATCCTTCCGGGCTTGGACTGCCTGCGATGGGGAAACTCGACGAGCTGCAAAGCCTTGACGCTGAGAAAACAGCCGCCATTGTCAAAAGTAATTTCAACCTCTCACAGACGGTTTTCGCCATAGCCGGCAAATATGATTTTGACGCGCTATGTTCTCAGCTCGAGGATTTGTTCGATTCTCCTCAGCCTGATCATGATTCCCCGATCACCCCCGGAGCCAAAGGCGATAAATATCTGCACCGGCATCACGCCGGCGCTCAGGTCCATATTGGGCTTATGACCTCAACTGTTCCGATCTCAAGCAAGGACTATTACAATGCCATGACTTCCGTCTCGGTTCTTTCCGGCGGGATGAGCAGCAGATTGTTCACGGAAGTCCGAGAAAAGCGGGGACTTTGCTATGCAATTGGAGCACAATACCATGCCTTAAAATCTGTCGCCGGGGTAAGCTGTTACGCAGGTACCACCCCCGACAAGGCGCAGGAAACGATCGATGTGATCATCGCCGAGTTCGACAGGCTCAGTGATGGTATAACCGAAAACGAATTGCACAGGGCAAAAGTAGGACTTAAAAGTTCGCTGATCATGCAGAGTGAATCCAGCAGTGCAAGAGCGATCGGGATCGCAGGCGATCATTACCTGCTCGGCAGGGTCAGAACCCTCGACGAGATCAAAGACAAACTCGAACAGACCAGCATTGATTCAGTGTTGTCGTTTCTTCAAAACAACAGGTTTGAAGATTATACCATTGTTACAATTGGTCCTAAGGAAATTAATACACAATAAATTACAAAAGCTATGGAATTCAGGAACACAATATTATCAAACGGACTTGCTATTGTAGGCGAACTCAACGGCTCGGCTCAGTCGGCCGCTGTCGGCTTCTTTGTCAGGGCCGGCTCACGCGATGAAACGCCGGCTATAAGCGGTGTCTCGCACTTTCTTGAGCACATGATGTTTAAGGGCACCGATAAGTTCTCCGCCATGGAGGTAAGCGAAGCCTTTGATCGGCTCGGCGCCAAATTCAACGCTTTTACAAGCGAAGAAAACACTGTCTATTACGCCGCGGTCCTGCCCGAGTATTTACTTGAGGTCACTGACCTATGGTTCCAATTAATGCGGCCGTCTCTGCGGGACGACGATTTCAATATCGAAAAAAATGTCATCAAAGAAGAGATCGCAATGTATAAGGATATGCCGCAGTTCGACGTAATGGACCGGTGCAGGGCTCTGCATTTCAAGGACCATCCCTGTGCGAACTCTGTGCTGGGAACTGACGAAAGTATTACTATTTTGACCGCCGATCAGATGCGGGAGTATTTCAGCAACCGTTATGCACCGAATAATATGGTACTGGCCTGTTGCGGCAATCTTGACTTCGACGCTATTTGCAGTCTGGCCGAGACAAAATGTGCCCAATGGGAACCAACCGATGTAAAAAGAACTTTAAGTTTTTACAATGGAAGCCGGGAAATGCTTCGAAAGGAAAAAACTAACCTGCTCAGAGAGCATATCTGCCTGGTAAGCCCCGCCGTGGCGATGCAGGATGAAAGAAAATTTGCTACATCAATGCTGTCAATGATCATAGGGGATTACACCGGTTCCAGGTTTTTCTGGGCACTTCTCGATACCGCCATTGCTGAAACCGCTGCCATGCAGTACGAATCCATGGACGGGGTAGGAGCATTATATTCCTACATCCGATGCAGTCCCGCAAATGCTTTAAAAGCTATAGAAATCGTCAAAGATATTTTTGAAAATCTCACCGCCGACGGTGTTACAGAAGACGAACTGCAAAAAGCCCGAAACAAAGTTTTAAGCGCCCTCACCATCAAAAGCGAACTGCCGATGGGTAGATTGACAAGCCTTGGTTTCAACTGGGTATACCTCGAGGAGTATCGCAGTGTCGCCGATGACGTTGAGGCAATAAAAGCGGTAACGGTTGACGATATCAATGCTGTGATCGCAGAGTTCAATCCCGCCGATTTCACGCAGCTTTCCATCGGACCGGCAGCCATAGAGTAAATTTGACTTGATTAATCACGTTTTTCCTGCTATACTCTGTTGGTATATGTCTGAACGGAAGGTGCCGTGGATCAGAAGGAAAAAATAGCAGATCAGCTCGACAATGATATCCTGCAATGCAAGGCAGACATTATGCGTGCGCGCGGACCGGAAGATGCAGACAACTCGGCTGAAAAAACCACACAAAAGCCTAATTTTACCAAAGATATGGTGTCTGACGAGCCTGTCGATGTCATTATTGATGAATCTGAGACTGATCCTGAGGCCGCTGCAGTCAGCTATGAAGGCGTCTTTGATGACCTGTCGGAAGACGATTCGCCTGAAGAGGCCGACGGGCTGGACGAAACGGAAGGGACCGAACCTGATGATTCGACCCGGAAAACCAACCGAGAAGTCCCACGATTCAATCTCGCCGAACAGATTCTTTCTGAACAACGCAAGATCGCCTCGGTCAGGCGGAAAAAACCAGACAGAAATACTTCTGCTAACAGCACCCCGGAAGCTACAGGGACTGTTGGTCAGATCATCAGGCAGTCAAAAAAACCTTTCACTTCGGCCGAAGGCAAAGAAAAAACTCCTGAAACCATTCAATCGCCAAGCCCGACTGTCCACGGGATTATCAATAAGGCGGACAATCTCAGCGGCTCTCAGCATCGAATTATCGCCGACATCGTAGCACGGGATGTTGCGAGGTTTTGCGGAAAAACCTCGTCCCGGCAGCCTGTCTGGCAAAACTACCCGGATAATTAAATATCATGTTTAATATTCTTTTATCAATTTCTATAAAAAGGATAGCCTGGTTTGTCATACATAACTGGGTCATTTTTGCCGTATGCGCTTTTGTTGTTTGTACGGCCATGATCGTCTGGCTTATACGTGAAGTGATCAAATCCGGCAAAGAAGATGAGGATGAAGATTCTGACAAAAAGCGCGTCACTGCTAAAACCGGTCAGGACCAGCCCGACGTTCTCGAAGAAACAGTTGAACCGGAAATTGCTGATATTCCAGAACCGGCTCCTGAAGTTCTTGACGAAATCCCTGAAACCAAAGAACCCGAACCGATAGCCGAGACTGAACAGATCGATATTACAGAAGATATATCCTCACAGCAAGAACCTGAAACCGTCGAAGAATTTCCTGAGTTAGATGACCTCGACCTTCTTGATGAAGATATTGATTCGCAGGACCTTGAGACCATAGAAGATATCCCCGAAATTTCTGAACCGGATCCTCTCGATGAAATAGCTGCCGATGACGCGAGCGTAACTGTCGAAGAACCTGCCGGCCCGGAAGTTGCAGAAACTTCCATTATAATACCCGAAGCTAAAGACGAAAAGGTCAGCAAAAAGCAAGAAAAGCGAAAGGCTAAAGAAGAAAAACAACGATTAAAGGCTCGAGAAGCAAAAAAACAAAAGAAGGACAAGAAAAAGGGTAAAAAATCCCCGTCCTTCGATTTCAGCTCTCCTGAACTGATAACGGAATCCGACTACAGATTGGTAACCCAGCGGATATTAAAGATCAGGAAAAAGCCCAGAAGCATCCTTTTTGCCGCTGCAGCAAGAAATTCTCTGCCCATAACGATTCCTGTGAATATCGCCATTCAATTAGCCGAGGACAAATATCGCTGTCTGCTGATCGATCTTGACCTTAAGCGAAACGCCATTGCCAAGGCTTTTGATATCGAGGATAAACCCG